>NZ_JANSIR010000119.1:0-5287 GCF_047462155.1 Synechococcus sp. OH2 | reverse complement strand
CCGTTCCACCTGTTCCTGCCAGCGGGGCAGGTTTTGCCGCACCAAGTCCACCAGCGCAATCGGCTCCAGTTGCAACCGACGTCCCTCGCCTGGCGTGGCAGCGGACATGACCGTTTCTGTGGCCTGGAAAAACAGACCGAAACGGTTGATCTGCTCAGTACACTCGCGGTCGATCTTCTCCACGTATTCCCGCACCCGCGGTGGCAGGTCGCGCCGCTTCAGGATGAGGCTGACCAAGGTGCGGATGGTACTGAGGGGCGTCTGGATCTCGTGGATGAGAGCCCGCAACAACTCCGCCTCCGAGAGGCTGCTGACTTGCTCTGGCTCGGCTTGGGGAGCGGAGGAGCGGCCGTGGGCGGGAGGCGCAGGCGCTGGCGAGGAAGCGGAAGATGAAGAAGCCGGGATCTGCCTTGCTGCTGGTGGCGGTGGAGGGGCAGGGGCAGCCTCCTGTTCTGCCCTGGCAGGGGGCAGGCAGGCGGGCGGGGATCCAAACTCGGCCAGGTTACCCAGCAGAAGGAAGCTGCTGAAGCGGGCCAACACCCGTACATGCGGCTTCATCAGGGGATAGCGGCGAGCCAACTCCTGCCAAGCGGCGAGCCGGTCTGGCCTGCCCTGTTGAACCCGTTGCTCCAGGCTCTGCCAGGCTCGTCGGATCACCTCCGGCTCGAAAGATACCATCATCCCCCTTTGCCGGGTGTGGGGATGGTAACCCTGGGCGGCTACTGCCGAAAAAACAGGGGTGAGCAGCAACAGAAAAGGCTCCTCCACCAGTGGATCCCGCGGCAGCAGAGGAATCACCGTCTGCCCAGGGGTGAGGATTGACTCAGGGGAAAAATCCGGGCTGAACAACCAGGGGGTTTCCCGTGCCGGCTCCCAAGAACGGCGGGGAGGATGCAGCGCATCCATGGGCAGGGGCAGTTGGGGCAAGGGATCCCGCACCACCCAAGGGGGCCACCAGGAGACTGGCCCCCCGATCACCACTCCAAACTGTCCCACCTCTTGCCATAGCTGGAGCAGGGCTGCCACCGTCTGCTGCCAAGAGCGCTCCCCCGCCCCCGGCAACCATTCTGGCAAGGGTAGAGCAGCCCACAAGGCTTCCATCAAGGACAGAAATCGGCGGCTGTTCACGGATCCCTTTGATCCCACCCTTCCCCTGTAGGCTAGCGGTTGTGGTGCTCCCAGGACAGCGGAAAACCTCACCTTCTCCAGGGCGGATCCCCGCCTTGCTCACCCAATCCGTCCATCCGGCAGGGTTGCCCCGCGCAGGTTGGCTCCCACGAGGTTGGCCGTGCTGAGGTCGGCGCGGGTGAGGATGGCCCCGCGGAGATCGGCATTTTCCAGGTTGGTGCGGCCCAGATAGGCATCCACCAGGCTCGCTGATCTCAGATCGGCCCCGGCTAGGTTGGCCCGACTCAGATCCGTCCGCGCCAGCTTGGCCGAGCGCAGGCAGGCGGCGGAAAGATCTGCTCCCGCCAGATCCGCCTCGCTGAGGTTGGCCTCCGTCAAGTTGACCTGGCTGAGCATAGCTTCCTTCAAATTGGCCCGCCCCATCTGCACCCCCTGGAGGTCTGCGCCCAAAAAGGAAGCCCTTCTCAGGTCGGCGTTGCTGAGGATGGCCCCGCGCAAACAGGCTCGCTGCAGGTTGGCTCCCTGTAAGTGGGCTCCAATTAAACTGGCCTCTTTGAGATTGGCCCCGCTCAAGTCAGCTCGCGTCAAATCTGCTCCCGCCAGGTTGGCCCCGCTCAGGTCGGCGCGGCTGAGATTGGCGTTGCGCAACACCGCTCCCCGACGGCTCTCGAATCGCAAGTTGGCCCCCCGCAGGCAAGCCCCCCCCAAGTTGGCGCTGGTGAGGTTAGCCCAGCGCAGATCCGCATCCAGCAGATTAGCATCCAGCAGCAGGGCCAGGGTCAGGTTGGCCCCATGCAAATCTGCCCCCTGCAAAGTGGCGCCGTGCAACTGGGCATCTCTGAGATCCGCCTCGCTCAAGTCCGCCTGGCTGAGGTTGGCCCCCCCAAGGTTAGCTCCAACGAGGTTGGCCTTCTGCAGCTTGGCCCGCCCCAGAAAAGCAAAGATCAAATTGGCGCTGTGCAGGTCGGCTTGTGAGAGATCCACCCCGATTAAATCGGCCCGGCTTAGATCCAGGGCGGCTAGGTTTTCGCCCGCAAAGTTAGTGCGTCCTGCCCGGTAGAGGCGGAGCAGCTCCTTGGCATCCATAGGCAGAGAGGGGGGATCTGAACTGGTGGACATTCTAGAAGAAAATCACGATGTTTCCCTACCGCTCTGCGCCGCCCTCACCCCAGCCCCTCTCCTTTTGGGAGAGGGGCTGGGGTGAGGGCGGCGCATTGGCGACAGGGTATGGAATCCGAAGTCGATGGCTATGAGTGCTAGACGGGATCCCCAACAGGGGGTTTGGCCCTCAAACCAACCCGAACAGACGGCGCTCTGCCTCTTCCATACGTTCCAACAGAGCCGCAAATTTCGTAGAGATCTCCTCCACTTCCTGCAAAAAGGTGCGCAACGTCTGGTACTTGAAAACCAAGGCTTCTTCTAGGGGACGGCTCTGGAACTGTTCGTCCAATGCCTGGCCCAGCTCGCTCAGGGCATTTTCAATGGCGGTTTTGATCGCGCCAATGCTGCGCCGCACCAAGCGCATCACTTCCTGCTCCAACTGGGGCTTTTGGCGGGCCAGCTCGCTGGTGGCCAGCACCTGCCGCAGAGCGGCATAGGGATCCCCCACCTGAAGCGGCATCTCGGCCATCTCTCCTGGCTGTCCCCCACTGCCAGCGGGCCGCAGCAAACTCCACTCCGATTGCTCCAGCTTACTCAGGATCCCTCTGAACAGGGCAGCGGATCCCTCTACGTCTTTCAGAAGGCCGCGCAGCACCTGGTGTTTGAGGCTCAGGTATTGGGCCGGAGCCTCGTCCTGCAGCCCCTCATCCAGGGCGTTGCCCAACTCGCTCAGGGTGTTCTCGATGGTGGCCATCAGGGATCCAGCGCTACGATGCAGCAGTTGGCGGCAGGGTTCTGGAAGCTCTGGCGCCAGGACGGCAGGGGCAGAAAAAGCAGGGGGCTCGGCTATTGCTTTCCCATCGTTCGGAATTTCGGACTCCAGCCAGGTGATGCGACTGGACTCCGTCCCGCCGGTGCCGACGGCATTTTCCCCATTGAGCCAATCGAGATCGGCGGCACAGCTCACGGCAGCTAACCCCCCACCAGCCATCGTTTCTTGGGACACGTAAACGTAGAGGGGCTGCAGCATCTGCAGCACGGCGTTAGCTGCTTGGCTATCCTGCTCCGGTTCCTGGAGCTGCTGCACCGCCTGTTGCAGCCGCGCTTCCAGCTCCTGCGGGGAGTTGCAGGCGTCGTAAAGGGCTCTGAGCAGCTCGTCGAGACTGTAGCGCCGTAGGGCCGCCAACCCTTGCACAGTGGGCTCTAGCTTGTGGTGCAAAGCTGTGAACAAAACCAGCTTGGCCCGCAAGGGACTGGTCTGCTGCATCACCCCTGCCCGCAACTCGAACGGGTCGTAGTCTTGCTTGTGCAGTTGTAGGCCACCGTATCCCAGAGGTAAGCTGGGCGCAGGCGCCACCCAAGCGGGCAGATCTCCGACTGAAGCAGTCAGAGGGCTGCCGGGCTCCGATTGAGACTGTTGGTAGAGGGGCTGGAGCTTGCTCAGGAGCATTTTGGCGACGCGGGCGTATTCAGCCTTCTTGTTGATCTGGTTGATGGCGTTGCGAAAACACTGGCCCAGAGCCTCAAGCGTGGCGTGCTCTCGGCAGAGCTGCTCCAACAGCGCCTTCAATTCCTCCTCGTTCAGCTTGCTGGCATTGCTTTCCCAACTGCGGGTGCAGGTGAAGTAAACCAACTTTTTCACCCGGTCTGCGTACCCGTCCCGCTGCACTTCTTGCACGACAAGGCGAAGGGGATCCGAGACTGCCATAGGGAGCTGCCCAGCGGAGGTGCGTGTATCTAAAACTACTAGGAAGGCTCCTCTGAGGCCCTTCACGATGGCTTTTCTGAAAAGCATGGCCTGCGAGGTACTACCATCATGAGGCAAGCGGCTGGGGCGATCAACCGCTGCCAAAAACCCGGCCGTCGGCAACAGCTCCCAAGAAAAGCTATGTCCAGATTCAACCGTTCTGCTGGCCGAGCTCGGGATCGGACAGAGTCTGGCGGCCCTGCTTTCGAGAAGAGTGTCGATGCCGCGGGAGAAGACCTCGGCTGCTCTTTTCCCCGTAATGCTTGGAGAAGATAGGGTAGGCGTCCTGGCGAGGGGGGGCGGAATCCATCGATTGCGCCTCCTGAAGTTCGTGTAAAAGCTGCAAGTAGAACGCTCGCCGCTCCCAGTCCAGCTCCCGCAGCCCACAGCCCGGCTCCCGATCGTGCAAGCAATCGCGAAACTGACAGGTGCCCAGCCGCTCCCTGACTTCGGGAAAGCAGCCAGCTAGCTGCAAAGGTGCAACGGGTGGGATCCCTTCGCCGGCATTGAAGCCGGGCGAATCGGCAATCCAACCGCCCTCCGGCAAGGGAAACAGCTCTACGTGGCGGGTGGTGTGCCGCCCCTGGCGCAACTTCTCCGATACTGCCTGGGTGGCCAGCCGCGCCTCCGGCAGCAGCCGATTGAGCAAGCTGGATTTGCCCACCCCTGAGGGGCCGGCCACCACCGAAATCTGATCCCGACAGCGGCGGCGCAGCTCGGGGATCCCTGCCTCAGTAAGGGCACTGACCAATAGAGGCTCATACCCCCACCGCTGCAGACGCTGTCGCCAGCTCTCTGCCACCGCCGCCTCTACACAATCGCACTTGTTGAACACCACCTGAACCCGCAGGTGGCTGGCCTCAGCCTGTACCAGCAGACGGCTGAGGGCATTGGGCTCGGGCTCCGGATCCACTAGAGCCACCACCACCAAGACTTGGGTTATGTTGGCGATGGCCGGTCGAGGCAACTGAGTTCGCCGCGGCAGAATGGCCTCAATTGCCCCCCGCTCCGGCCAGAGAGAGTCGGCAACCGGCGGCAAGCTAACCTCCACCCAGTCCCCCACCATCACCTGCTGCCCCATCTTTTTCAGCTTGGCCCGAGCAGTGCAGAGAAGCTCAGCCGGCATCGGCTTTTGGGCCGGGAAATGCGCCTCGATCTCAGGAAAAAGGGCAGCTAGCTCAGGATCGATGCGCACGCGATAAAAGTTGGCCTGGGCGGCGCGCACCCAGCCGGTGCAGGCGGATCCCTGACCCCCCTCTCCGGCGGCCTGTCCCGCTCCATCCCAGCTCAGGTGGCTCATGCCGAGTCCCC
>NZ_JANSIR010000118.1:19432-21517 GCF_047462155.1 Synechococcus sp. OH2 | reverse complement strand
CAAGCGGGTGAGGAAACCCCACCCGCCTACGCGGTGGGGTAGTTCATATCCCTTCTTTGGCAAGAGAAGCTGGGCTGGGATCCAACATCACAAACAGAAACGACTCCAGCCCTGCCAGGTAGGTGAGCACCTGCTCCTGGGCCGCTTCCTGGTCGATCCGATGGGCTTGGGCCGCTTGCTCGACCAAGCTAGCCACCGCCACTGGCCCCTGCAACAGGGATCCCAGCCAGGCCATCTGGGGGGCTGGTATGGTCAGGCGCCCGCGGCTGGCCCCCGGCCAGTTCATGACAAACTCCAGTTTTTTTTCGTGGGCCTGGGCGAAGTTGTGGCGAAACTCGGCGTTGTCCATCAGGATGGGGTTGAGCTGCACCCTGCCCCCCAGCCAGTCGGCGTCGCTCCAGGGCAAGACCAGGGAAGAGCCGGGGTGCTCCGCCCAAAAGTCGATGAGGCGGTGGTTGGGGTAGATTAGCTCGTAGAAGTGGTTTTGCTCGGCAGGGGAAAGCTTGTCCAGCTCCGCCTGCAGCCAGGCCGGCATGGCCCTGTCTTTGAAGAGCAGCGTCGGATCCCAGTCGGCGTAGTCCACTAGGCAAACCAAGCCCAGTTCCGCCTCTTGAAGCATGCGCAGGAGATCCGGAATCAAAAACCCTTTGTCGCCGGGTAAGAGGTAGTTGGCGCGGATGTTGGTGTCGTCGCTGTAGATCTGGGGATCCCAGCGCAGGGCAGCGCGTAGCTCGTCAGAGGCCAGGCTGGCCATGAACTCCCGCACCCGCCGGCAGGCTTCGGGGGTGGGCAGCTCAAACAGGCCCAGCAGCCGAAACGCCTCCTGCAGGCGGAAGATCACCTGCCGCTGGTAGGCGTGGTGCAGGTTGGCCCGCAAGATCCCGTCCGGCTTGAGCACCCGCTTAAGCGCCTTCAAGCCCGCCACGGGATCCTCAAGCAGATAGAGCACGTCGTTGAGGCTGATGAAGTCAAACTGCTGCCCCAGTTGTTCAATCTCCAACAGGTTGAGGGCATGCAGCTCCACCTCCCCAAAGCCGTGGTAGCGCAGGCGCCGCTCCGTTGCCTGCACCGACGCCGGCGAGAGGTCGCAGGCCACCAGCCGCGCCCCTGGGTTGGCCTCCGCCAAGATCAAGGTCTCCCAGCCGGAGCCACAGCCGACGTTGAGGATGGCGATCCCCTCGCTGGGCAGGATGGCGCGGGTACGGGCGTATTGGGCCGTCGTCCAGCTCAGGCGGTACAGGCTGCCGATGGCGCTGCGGCCCGACGCCTCAACAGGTACGTTGGGATAGGGCAGTTCCTCGTAGAGTTGCCGCAAAGACTCGGTTGTGCTGCCGGCCATGGATCCCTCCCTATGCTACTGCCTCAGGAACGCCGCAATAGCGTCGGCAATGGCCTCATTGCCCTTGCGATCCAGCTCCTCCGACGCCTGGGGTGGGTGAGGGGGATCCCGCAAGAAGTCCCAGGATCCCGCAAAGAACTCTTCCGGCGAGAGGATACGATGCCAGCCGTAGCGCCGCAATCCCTCCACCAAGAGGGGCGACTCGGCAAAGCTGGAACGGTTGACACAGGCCATGGGGATCCCACAGCGCAGCGCCTCCGCTAGGGTGCCATAGCCCGGCTTGGACACCACCCAGCGGCAGAGGGGCATGACATCCACCGGGCGCCACCTCTGCCCGTCCAGAATCTGCAGGTTAGGCAGAGGGGGAGCCTTGGGGTCGAAGGTGAGAAACTGCCAGTCGGGAAAATCCAAAAGCCGCTCGTAGGGCAAGCCCTGCAGCCCTAGCCCGCCAAAGGTTAACAAAACCGTGGGCCGCTCCCGCTCCAGTCCTAGGCGCTGAGCCACCTCCCCGGCCAAGTAGCGGGGATCCGACCCCGTCAACCCCACGGGTTCCTGGTGGGGAAAGGCGCCCATAGGCTCAGCAAAGGGCAGGCGAAACAGCCGCTGGCAGCGCCCGTACAGCTCGCGGATCCAGCTTACAAAGGGCTGAAACTGGGGGCCGTACTCTTGATAGATAAAGTCCCAGCCGAAGTTACTGGCCATCCAGCAGGGGATCCCGGCAGCCTCGGCAATAGCAGCAGCAAGTG
>NZ_JANSIR010000118.1:18080-19313 GCF_047462155.1 Synechococcus sp. OH2 | reverse complement strand
TCCCCTAGCAGCAACGGCACCCCCTGGCTGCGAATGAACTCCGCCTCTTCTCGGATGAGGTCGGCAGACCCCGCTTGGAACGCCCGCAGGGCCGCTAACGTCGCCGGCAGATCCGCCTGCAGCCCATCCGGCTGCACCACCCCCACGTCCAAAGCGCGGGGCCGATGCAGAAACTCCCCTTCCCCGTAGCGCTCCAGCAGCCAAGCGGGAGCCGGCGTCACCCAAATGGGCAGGATCTGCGGCTCCCGCCGCCGCAAAGTGTTCACCACCGCCGTCAGCCGGGTGACGTGACCAAACCCATGGGCCGTTGCCGCCACATAGAGAGGAACTGGATTCACCGCCATAGCCTTAGGAAAGCACAGGCTGAGACTTTTCCCGCCGGGATCCCCAGAGGTTGCTGGCCAAGATGAGGCCCAGGCCCAGCAGCGATCCTGGCGCGATCGGCTCCTGCAACAGCACCGCGATCAACCCCAGCGACAGGAATGGCGTGACATAGACCCAATTGGCCAGGGATCCGCGCTCGTCCGCCAGCTCCAGCGCCCGCAGCCAGAACACAAAAGTCAGGCCCATCTCCGCCAAGCCGATGTAGGCCGCCCAGCCCAGCCCTGCTAGAGTCCACCTCAGCTCCTGCAACGGCAATAGCGCCAGGCAATAGCCGCTGCCGAAGACAAACCCCAGGAACAACTTCAGCACGGCATCCCGTCCATCCCGCACATTGAGCAGCCAGTAGAGGGCCCAAATAGCGGCGCTGCCCACCGCCAGTCCCACTCCCCAGGGATCCTCCACTTGCAGGGTGCCCCAGGAGCCCCCCGTGGCCACCAGCACCACCCCCACCAGGCTCGTTCCCAAAGCCAGCAGCAGCCGCCCGCGCAGGCGCTCCCCCAACAGCGGCACCGCCAAGAGAGCCAGCAGCAGCGGCCAGGTGTAATTTAAAGCCAGTGCCGCCTGGGCCGAGAGGCGATCATAGGCTTGGAAGAGCACCCCGTAGTAGCCAAACGGGTTGAGCAGCCCCTGCAGCGCCGACAGGCCAATTTGGGATCCCTTCTGCTGGCGGACAAGAGGCGCCCGCCCTGTTACCACCAGAACCATCCCCAAGATTAGGCAGGAGCTACACGCCGAAAAAATCAGCAAGACCGTCGGTGAGAGGTGCTGCAACCCGAACTTAAAGGCGCTGGCCGCTGTGGCCCAGCCCAAGATAGCCGCTGCCAGGTAGGCGCGGGCCCGCCAGGGATC
>NZ_JANSIR010000118.1:0-18007 GCF_047462155.1 Synechococcus sp. OH2 | reverse complement strand
CAGGGATCCCTGCGCATCAAAAGCTGTCCAGATCCCTGTCTTCTGCCTTTGGCCTTGCTCCGGTGGGAAGGCCCAGCCGCGGCGCCACCACCCAGACGTAGAGCAGGTAGCCCAGACCCACCACCACCGCCCACTTGAGAACAGTGGTGAAAACCCGGAAGACCAGCCCCACCAGCAAGATACAGCCCAAAATGGCCAAAACCGTCAGCAGTGGACGCCCCCACTCAGCCCAAGTGCGAACGGCATTTTTCCCCTGAGACGAGCTCAGCGCCCCAGAGGCCGCAGCCGCCTGCTCCAGTTCGCGCTCAAGCTGTTTTAGCCGTTCTTGTTCTGAGAAAGAAAGATCCGACATAGGGAGCAGTCTCCAGAATACAGGGCCATCTCCATCTTACGAGCTGCTCCCCAAAAGCAGGGCAAGCTAGGCCCGCGCCGACGGGATCTCTTGGGCCATGGCGCGGAACAGATCTAGAGCTGGGCCAGGGCGACGGTTAGGACGCGGAGCCGGGATCTCGTTGGGCACAAAGGGCCTTTCGACCACCACTTTGGGCTTGGCAGGCGCAGCCGTTGCCGCAGAGTTAGAGGAAGTTGCCGACTGGCTTGGAGCGGATTGTCCAGGCGCCGAGCGAAAAGGCCCGGTTACAAAATCCACCAGACCGCCGAAGAGAATGCCAAAGAAGGAAAAAAGACCGCCGAACAGCTTTTTGAGAATGCCCATTTTGCCGATGTCGTAACGTTCTGCAACTGGCCACTCATTATTGTTAAGAACGGGCAGCTTGGCTATAGGTAGATATGCTTTTTTCAACCTCAGGGATCCCCCACCGGTCTGCCTGTGGCATCGAAGCGCCGCAGCGGTAGGGCCAGCTCCAGCTCCTGCAGCTCCAGGGGTTCCGAGAGGGGCCGGCTGCGCCCCAGCTCAAAGCCATCGGCTGCCGCCGGGTTCACTGCGTAGCCCATATCTGCCATCGCTCCCACCGTAAGGATGCTTAAGGGATTGGGCACCCCCCGGTCGAGGCGGGTGGTCATCAGCTCCCGCCCCAAGACGCTCTCCCGCCAGTGGGAATCGCGGGATCCCTCCCCAAACTGGTTCTCTAAGGGAACAGAAGGGGCATTCCCCCCCAACGTGGTAAAAGCGGCAACCGCCCGCGGGCCAATAAAGTGGGGGTCATAGCCCGGCGGCGTCGGCTGATCCCGCCCCACCAAGCCCACCGTCAGCCCCTTGGGATCCCAGACGCTGGGCAAAAAGCCAAGCGCATGGCCCAACTCGTGCAAAGCAGTAATGGGCAGGTCGCCCCGCTCTTCCAAAGCCGAGAGGTTTCGGCTGTTGAACACAACCACAGAGTAGAAAGGCAGGCCATTGGAGGCCCGCACAAAACAGGGAGCCGCTCCCCCCAAAATCCGCTCGTTGCCCAGGTCTCTTGCCCGCACCTCCACCAATAGATCGTCGATAGGGAAATCGAGCGGCGTGCTGGGAGCCCCCGCACCACACTCGCCAGCCCGGATGTTGGTGGGCCCCAGATCCGGCTGATCCCCGACGATGATCTCCTGCCACCTCAAGGCCGCGCTGCGGACAATGGCTTGCTGGCTGGGAGTGAGGCTGTTGTCGGGAAAACGAACGTCAATGGTGAACTGAGAAACAGGGGCAGTTATCGGTGAAGGCAAAAGGGTGGGAACGGCAGTCGGAGGAGAAGAAGGGGGGAAACCACCCCCTCCCCCGCACGCTTTGAGCAGCAGTAGCAGTAGTACAGCTATCAGGGATCCGAGCAGGCGCAAGCTCCACGTTCTCCCCCCAAGCTTCCGAAAACCCTTCACACTGCCTCCAAAGGCCCCACAGCCCAGACGGATCATAGCGGTTGCCCGCATTTGCCGAGCAGGATTTGCCCTAGGCTCTGCCACCCATACCCATTCCCGAGGAGTGATCTCTAGGAGGCTGGGGAAACCCCTCTGGATCCTCAGTTGCTTGCCAATGGTATAGCTGTTGACGAGGCATGCCATTCCTAGACAAGCACCCAAAACGGTGAAAAACCCAACCGATGGCAAACGCCTAGGAAATGTCTCAGCCAACTCGCTAATGAACATACTCCCCCGCCCTAAAGGGCGAGGATTCTTGTTCCTGGTTCCACAACAGCACTTAACTAACTAGTGGCTAGTGATTAGTGACTCGTCACCAGTTACTAACCACTATTCACCACCTGTCACTACGCTAGGAGCTGTGCTCATTTCCCCAAGTGTTTCCTCTTGCGGGGTAGTTTCCTTTTACCCAAAGGTACTGTTCCACTCGACTCCCAGCACCTTCAGTGCCCGACGCAAGCTGAAATAACAGTAACCTTAAGAGTGAGCGAAGATGAGTCTGGCGGCCTGTTTTTTTGAGTCCTTTCAATCCAGCGGGTCGCAAGAACTGTCTTCCTCTTCTAGGCTCCAGCCCGCCCCCAAAGCGTCCGCCGCTGCCGCCTGCAACGCCTGAGTGTCCGCCCACAACTGCGCGGGATCCGATAGCGGATCTGACAGAGGCACCAAACGCAAGATGCGGCTCTCCTGAACCAGATCAATCACCACGCTGGGCCGTTCCCCCTCCATGCCTGCCACCTCCGAGGGGGAGGGATCCCGCAAGCAGGCGTAGTCGAAGCTGTTGAGGTTTAGGTAAAGGCTGCGATTGGCCACCAAGGTAGCCGCCGTTGCATCCTGAAACACCTCCATCACATAGCCCTCCCCCTGCTTTCGCACCCAACCATCGACGATATCGAAGTAGCGAACCCGCCCCAGATCCGCTAGGAGACGGTAAATATCCCGCTTATTAACCAAAATTCCGCTATCTACGATACAGGGTGCACAAGGACGAGTGTCTGTCATGGGCAGTCGGTCTTGAGGAGCAAGCGGATTGACAACAGGCAAGAAGCAATTAGAAGTAATGCTCAACAACAGCTAACCAACCATCGCAAATCCTCTAGAAAGTGGCCATCCCCAACAAGTCTAAGACTAGAGCAAACAAAACCAGAGAACCTCAGACAATCAAGATGAGAAAAAGCCAACAGCCCTACAAACTTAAGCCATTGCAGCAGAGCCCTTTGCTCCAAAAAGCCTTTAGCCTGCTTCTCGGAAAGGCTCAGCTCTGGCCTCCCTCGAATGTACCACAGCTTTCCAAAAAGGGGCACAGATCTCCTCCTTCAAGTATCTCCAAGGTAAAGGACAAGGGAAGCCGGTCGATAGCCAGCAAATTTTCATCTGTATATTGGGGGAAAATAGGCAGTTAAAGGGTTTGAGACACTAGATATTGTAGGTAATGGTGAGGACGGCCCATTGCAACCGAACCTCTGCCCCAGGCTGTCCCTTTCATTTAGCCGGAAAGCGATGCGCGAAGGCCCCTAGCTTTAGCTATGGGGATGAAGTGCTGTCTTTCTTATCCGTGCGAGCGTGTGATGTTTCATGCTAGCTAGGGAAGCCAAGCTGCTCAACGGAAGACCAGAGCGGTACCGAGCTCTGAATGAGGCCATTCGTATCCGTTGAGTACAAGTGAGTACAAGCAGTCGGAGTAGAAACTTTCACCTGACGGGATGGCCATCACCTTCACCGACGGCAACCAGGCGGGTACCTTTGCCTTGTACTGCAACGGCAAAGCCAGACAGCTTATCCTCGGCTCCAAGATCAACCGGGTGCGGTTGGTGCGCAGAGCGGATGGATACTACGCCCAGTTCTGCCTCCTGCCTCGACAGAGAGCGCTGGGCCCAGGGCAAGTACACCGGCCAGATGGTGGGTCTCGATCTGGGGCTGCACCACTTCTACACCGACCGCAAGGGGAACACGGTAGATTGTCCCAAGTTTTTGCGCCGGAGCGATAAGCGGCTGAAAAGACATCAACGCAAGTTGAGCAGGATATTCGTCAAGGGAGCTGAGCGGAACTTCTACCAGAAATGGAGAAAGAGGTTGGGCAAGGTACACCTGAAAGTCCAGCGCCAGCGTAGAGACTGAGCCATGAAGCTGGGCCGGTACGTAGTGCTCGCCTCTGGCGGTGCAGAGCGCTTTGTCGAACAACGTCGTGGCGTATGAGGATTCGCAGGTGAAGAACCACCGCCTGGCCAAGTCCATGCCAGGGATCCCCACACTGCTCCTGGTTCAAACAATGACACTCTCTAACGCCAGCCTAGAAAGCCTAGAAATTATTCATCAAATGATTGTTCGAATAGCGAGGGTGTTTTTTGGCACAAAACCCACTGCGGTTCCTCGTCACGATAGTACTCTTTTTTCCAGATTGGCAGCCGATGCTTGATGGCATTGATGATGTAGCGTGTTCCAGCAAAGGCAGCAGCTCGATGGACAGCGGTAGTACCAACCCACACTGCGATGTCGCCAATCGCAAGATGGCCCTGACGGTGACAGGCGATAGCGCCACAGAGATTGAACTTAGAGCAGGCCTCCCGGAGGATCCTTTCGCCCTCCTTCTCGGCGAGGATTTCATAAACTTCGTACTCTAAGCTGAGAACAGTCCTTCCCCTGTTGTGATTGCGCACCCAACCCTCGAAGGTTACGAGGGCACCCGCTGTGCTATCGGCAAGTAAGCGGCTGAGCTCGGTTGTTTGGATAGCAGTATCACTAATCAAAAACCGAAGCATCTAACCTCCACAGACTGGCGGAATAAAAATTACGAAGGCGTGGTCGTCAACCGGACTAGTTAGGTCACAAAATTCATGATTGACAGCAACTTTAATATCTTCCACTGCCAGCGGGAAGCCATACTTCGCCTTCACCTGCTGATACAACTCCAGGTAGCTTGCTGCATTGGTTTGGAGCACTTCTCTACTTCGTTGAGCCTGCTCCCTCAGCATCGCCACATACTGGATAGTTACAGTTTTGGTCAGGATGGACTGAGTTGTCATAGTTTCGATTACCTTGGGCTTAAAAGACGTTCAAAGGCAGCATACTCCTCTGGGGTATTGACGTTCATCAGTTCGGCCTCACAGTCAGGGGTAACTAGGGTACAGGGTTGGTCGCCAAGGACTTTAACAGGGCAGTATACCCCGGCTGCATAGGCAGCCCTCAGCACTGCTGCAGCCTGAGGAGTATAGATTGCACAGAGAGCCTCTGGAAAGCCAAGTTTGGGGTTAGCATAACAGGTCGCAACCGTTTCAGCTTGATAGTGCTCCAGTAGCTTTTGGATTGTCTTTGCTTGCAGATTGAGGAGATCGCAAGCAACAACTAACCAGTTAGCTTCGGGATGGGTGTTCAGGGCAGTCAGCAGACCACTGATTGGGCCAACGCTTTCTACTTGATCCGGCAGCGTGGGCAGCAACTCCAGTGGCGTGCTCAACCACTGACCGGCACGCGCTGATAGATAAACTCGCTGGCAGTAGGGTTGTAGCAATTCATAGAGATAGGCAGCATACGGTTTGCCAGTGTGGTTCAGCAGAGCCTTATCCCGGCCCATGCGCTTGCTCTGTCCCCCTGTAAGTACCAGACCGTAGAGAGGACGCTCCAGGAGGGCGTTTTTGCCGCCGGACTTGGTCACTAGGCGGGTCTCTCGAATACAGATGTGGGGTGACACCGACTTGCACATGTCGTAGATCGTCAGCGCCGCTACCGAAGCACCACAGAGGGCCTCCATTTCAACGCCTGTTTTGGCGCTGGTTTTGACGGTGCAGTGAACAGTTACAAGCAAGCGATCATCAATTTTGATATCAAAGGTGCAGCTCTCGACGGGAATCTGGTGACAAAAAGGGATCAGTTGCTCAGTCTTTTTAACAGCCATAGTACCCGCGATAACTGCTGTCTGAAACACCACTCCTTTCTCGAGGTAAATATCTTGACCAACAATATATGTACTCAAAGCAGGCGGCAATTGAACTATTGCTTGAGCTGTCGCTACTCGCAAAGATGCAGATTTGTTACTGACATCCACCATCTGCGGTTGGCCCTGAGCATCAAGATGCGCCCATACACGATCAGCCTCACCCATAGATCTAGCCCCCTAAACTGTACATCGGATGTAAAACCTGCTCGATCCTGCGCATTGGCTTCATCCCTAAAAGCTGTTGGTAAATCTGTCGGCGTTGTGCTGGTGTCGCATCACGGATTGGCAAGCCGTTTTCGGTAAATAGGCAAGCAAAGAGACGTCCATCGGCGGTCAAGCGCCAGCGCGAGCAGGTGCTGCAGAAAGGTTGCGACTCGGAGGCAATAAATCCGATTTTGGCAGCCCCATCGACTGTGAAGTAGAATGCTGTAGAATCAGGTACCGTCGGCAGCTGGGTTAGGGTATAGCGTTCCTTTAGGCGAGCAATACACTCTTGTGCTGAAATGTAGCGCTCATCATAAATATGGTTGGCATAGCCAATCCGCATCAGCTCCAAAAAGCGAACTGTCACACCTGTCTCGCGAGCAAATTCAACAAAATCAAACAGCTCATGATCGTTGACGCCGCGCATCAGAACTGTGTTGAGCTTGATGCTAAACCCCTGAGCAATACCCTCCCGGATATTACGAAGAATATCGGCAAGGCAGTCTCGGTGTGTGATCCAGGCTTCAGTAGCAGGCTGAAGGCTGTCGAGACTGATGTTAAGATTATGAACATTGGCAGCTTTAAGGACATCCCAGTAGAGGTGCAACAGCACTCCATTGGTCGTGAGGCTGAGGGAGGGAATTTTCAGCTCAGCAAGCCCCTGCATGATTTCGGCAAACTCGCGCCGAACCAGAGGTTCGCCACCTGTGATACGAACTTCCTCGATGCCATAGTCCAGCAGCTCACCGATAATGTCTTTGTATTGCTGCGGACTTAGATAGCTGCTTTTGTCCATGAACTCAGGATACAGGGGCATACAGTAGCGACAGCGCAGGTTGCATTGATCGGTCAGGGAGACCCTCACCTTGCGAATGCGGCGGTTCCATTGATCAACTAGTTGCATCCTAGTACCAGGGATAGAATAAAAAGACTTCGCCAGCCTTAAAGACCACTTGATCTTGGGGGAGCTCTACAAAGCCATCGCTGGTTGCCAGAGCAACAAAGTCGCCAGAGCTCTGAGGCATGGTTAGTGTGAGGGCTTGGTTGCTACCAAGCTTGGCAGGTACAAAAAAAGTGAGATTAGGCTCAAAGGTAATGGTCTCACCCAGATAGCCGGAATAAACAGTGCGGTTCAGCAGATAGCGATGCAGACACACAAGAGCTGAGACAGGATTGCCTGGTAGCCCCCAGACAATGGTGTCAGCTTGATGATCAATGCCAAACCACATCGGCTTGCCTGGTTTTTGGGCGACACCGTGAATATAGCCAGTAACGCCACAATGTTGCCAAATTCGAGGTAAATAGTCGCGTTTTCCCTTCGAGATACCGCCGGTGTAAATCAAGAGGTCATAGCTTTGGGTGTTAGTTTGGTAGTGGGCGATAATGCTAGCCGGATCATCGGGGATGTGGTCAATCTCGACCTCGGTGTAACCGTAGGCGAGGAGAGCAGCCCTGAGGGCGTAAGCGTTGGAGCATCGCAGTTGATAGGGTGTGGGGGTTCGCTCGATGGAGACCAATTCATCACCTGTGGCTACAAGTTTGATGCGGGGAACTGCTTCGACTTGGACATGGCTGTAGCCGAAGGAGGCTAGAATGCCGATATGAACGCTCTTGAGGGTAATGCCGGGGTGGAGAACGAGTGCCCCTGCGATGCAGTCGCTGCCTTGTCGATGAATAAAATCACCTCTGCTGCGCTCAACTTCATAGGTGATGGTAGCGACTCCCTGCTCGATACGAATCTGCTCGTAGGGGACGACAAGATCGCTACCCAGCGGCAGGGGACAGCCGGTCATCACTTCGAAGCACTGCTGCGGGTCGGCCAGCGTGGCAGCGCCTACCCCAGCGGCAGCCATGCCCGCAACCCTAAAGCGGCGCTGCCCAGCGGCATAGGCAGCGTAGTTAATGGCAATGCCGTCCACCATGACGCGGTTAATCGGCGGGTAGTCACGATCGGCATAGATCGGCTCAGCAAGAACCCGGCCTGCGCACTTCGCGATTGGGATCGACTCGGTTCTAGGTGGCAGCCACTGGGCTTTGATAACGGCTTCAGCTTCTTGGACGCTGATCATAAGCGCTGAAAGTAAGGCCAACGAATGGAGTGTCCGAGTATGAGCTGCACCTACCCTAGCAGCGCTTATCTTGGCTCCAAGGTGAGGAGAATTCCTGAAAGGCAGGTACAAAGTTACGGTTTTCGTGCTTGGAGCAACTAAGCTTAATGAGGGCAAAGCGCTGCAAGGGCGTTAGCTTTTGCCACAGCTCAAGGGTCAGCACAACCCCCCTGGCTGCTGCTTGCTCAAGGACGCTGGCAGGGATTGCGGTGGCATCTTCCCAAGCCGGTTTTGGATCAACAGGCAGCTCACTAGGTTGTTCTTGGCAGACATTTTCAATAAGGTGAATCAGGTACTCGCGGTAGGTAGCACGGTCGGCAGCAGTATCAGTTGGTCGGTCAATCAAGCTTTGGCGCTGCTGACGACTAAAACGCAGCCACTGATATAGTTTGAGTTTGATGCCACACTGATCCAGCTTCAAGCGCACAACCATAGGGATGCAGCGGAGGCTATCGGCAAAGTCTTGCTCGAACTGAAAGATCATCGCGTTACCCAAGACATAAAGTGGGCTTAGATTGACAGGGGTTCGATGCGACGAAGTCTGACGGCACAGGCTTTAAGTTCAGGTTGCTTCGAGCTAGGGCAGGCAACCGAGTGGGTGAGGGCATTGCAGGCGGTATCTTCACCCCACAATGGTCCCCAATGCATCGGCATAAATACCGTGCCGGGGCTGATCGCCCGGGTTATTTTAACCGGGAGGGTAGCCTTGCCTCGCCGTGATTCAACCCTTACCCAGTCGCCCTCGGTGAGCCCTAACCTGTCAGCATCACGGGGGTGAATCTCGAGAAAAGGCTGGGGGTGCATTGCTCGAATTTTGGCTACATGGCCAGTACGGGTTTGGGTGTGCCAATGGCCATAGAGGCGTCCTGTAGTGAGGACATAGGGATAGTCGGGATCCGGTGGTTCGGCAAGGCCGTGTGAATGACTGGCGATGAGACGAGCGCGACCTGTAGGCGTTGGAAAGTGGTGATTGGTATAGAGGTTGCGGGTCTCGATTGGTCCAGTACGGGGATAAGGCCACTGTTGGGGGCCTTGGTGCAGGAGCTCATGACTGAGGCCAGAAAGATCACAGGGACGCCCAGCAGTAAGACCGACATATTCGGCAAAAACTGCTGCGCTATCGGCAAAGCTAAACGCCTTGGCAAAGCCCAGACGGCGGCCTACTTCCGCCCAAATTTCCCAATCAGCCCGTGCTTCACCGGGGGGATGGCGCCACGCCGGACAGAGGGTAACGCGGCGCTCGGAGTTGGTCATGGTGCCCGTTTTTTCACCCCACTGAGCAGCAGGCAGCACCAGATGCGCGTAGGCAGTGGTTTCGGTAGGAAAGTAGGCATCTTGGACAATCGTGAAAGGCGATCGCGAGAGCGCTGCTGCTACCCGGTGCAGGTCGGGCAAGCTCACCAGCGGGTTGGTGGCGGCAATCCAGAAAACATCCAGGGCGCCAGCCTCCAGAGCGCCAATCATCCCGAGAGCATCGAGGCCAGGCTCAGGATTGATTGGGCCAAGCTGCCAATACTGCTCCACAGCAGCGCGATCTTCCGGGTTCGTAACCTTGCGATAGCCGGGCAAGAGGTGGGCCAAGCCACCCGCCTCTCGGCCGCCCATGGCGTTAGGCTGCCCCGTCAGCGAGAACGGCCCTGCCCCCGCAAAGCCTATTTGGCCAGTGAGCAAATGGAGATTGATAAGACTTGTAACCTTGGCAGTACCTTCGCTGGACTGGTTAAGCCCCATTGACCACATGGAAAGGGTTTTCCGGGAGTGCTGCCAGAGTCGAGCGAGGGCAATTACATCCTCAATTTCTATGCCGCAGCGACTAGCCACACGCGCAGGAGTGTACTCGGCCACCAGAGCTGCATAGGTCTCAAAGCCTTCGGTGTGTTGGGCAATGAAGTCGTGGTTGATGGCCCCCCACTGAATGAGTAAGTGGGCGATACCATTGAGCAAATCAATGTCGCTGCCTGGAGCAATCCCAAGATATAGATCTGCACCCTCAGCCGTCTCGGTACGGCGGGGATCCACAACCACCACCTTCAAACTCGGGTCACTCTTGTGGCGCTTGCGCAGGCGATTGAACAAAATTGGGTGGCACTCAGCGGTGTTAGTGCCGATCAAAAAGGCAAGCTCGCAGCTATCGAGGTCAGAGTAGCTACAGGGAGGGCCATCTGAACCCAAGCTTTGGCAGTAGCCCTCCACGGCAGAGGACATGCAAAGGCGCGAGTTGCTGTCAAAGTTATTACTGCCCAGGCAGCCCTTGAGTAGCTTTTGGGCAACGTAATAATCTTCAGTATGCAACTGCCCTGAACCATAGATCGCAATTCGCTCGGGGCGACTCTGGCGAATGCGCTCCACGATCAAATCCAGCGCTTGATCCCAGCTAATCGGCTGAAAATCATCGCGGAGGCTGGAGCGATAAAGAGGCACGGTGGCACGGTTGTGATCAAGGGTTTCGAGAAGAGTGGCACCCTTAACACAAACCATGCCTTGACTGGAGGGATGAGACCGATCCCCACGAATTCTTGTGCCGCCAGCCAGAATTTCCAGGCCACAACCAACCCCGCAGTAGGGACAGAGGCTACGCACGTTATCCATTGCTGATTCTCATCTGAAGCTGGTTTACTCCTCCTGGGCAAAGTGACGGTGGAGAAAGTCGAGGACTTTGTTGCTTGGGTTGCAAAGCTTGGGCGCCTCAGGGATCCCGACAGCCAAGCGGGGAAGGGCGCGGCCATGCTCAAGCCCTTCACGCAGGCCAATATAGGGGTGTCGCCTCCAGATCTTTGGTAATGTGTGCTACCGTTTGTTACCTATTATGCAGTTATGTCATCTTAAAATGCTCATTCAGCATAAAAGGTGCTTTCTGCTCCAGATCAGCCCTCAAACTCAGCAAGCGATAGCTAGATTGAGCAGCAACGGGCCGGCCGCACTTGGCTCAAGGAGGCATCCCTTACCTACAAATCGCTTCTGATGAAACCTGCTGCCTCAGGGATCCATAGCTTCATCCAAGTCACAGTGTCCACTTGGATGTCGAGGCACATGTGAGCTACAGAATTTAACCGTCCACCCTTCCTGCTTGCTGCCAGGGTCAATGCCCACAGCAAGGGGCTAAGTTTTGCAGTCAGATAGTTTTGCGTTCAGATGCACGCAGAACACTCCCCTTTTCCAGAAGGGAGCAGCTTTGCCGCTCCTAATCCGCCACCGAGCACAGCTAGTTGACACTCCCTCGACTGAAGTCGGGAGATTCTTAAGTAGCCCACAAACGGACTTGTAAAGGTGTTGTCAAACCGCCCTTAGACAGTCCCTCGAGGCAAAGCCCCAAAGTTCTGCTTACTTTTCTCAGTAGGTTAGCCGCAGCGTTAGCATCAGCGTTCACTAACCACCCTTTGGCTGTTTGGCACAGTCCCCGCTTTATCCACTTCCCAGATGCTTGCCACCGGTCGGGTCTTTCACCGTAGTTAGGTAGCTCATCCCTATCCAAGAAACTTGCCTGGGAAGTGTACACCTCGTCTACCTCAACACAAAGCCAGTCAGGGCACATGCAGTTCACGGCGCAGGTGCCGGCAACTGTTGCAACGGCTGTCTGGCAGGGAGAGGCGCTTTCAAGCGTGGGTGGACCACTGCATCTCCACTGGCGTCAGCGGGACGGAGTCCTTTGTGATTGCGCTTTCGGGGGCTGCCGCAAACCAGCCCAGAGGTCCGTGGTTGGCTTGTCAACTGCAGGGCTACCAAGAGCCCGTACTTTATACGTCAGCATGAGTGCGGGTAGTTTACAACATCCAAAAGGCCTTATCAGGTTTAAAGTGAGGAGTAACCCGACAAAGAGTGAGGCTCGACCATGACGCTGGCTCAGGAGGCAACTGCCCAAGTTCCCGCCTTTTGCGAAGGGATCCAATACTTTGGGGATCCCTGGCCGGAATTCGATCGCCTGGGCCAGGAACCTGCAGTCGATGCTGCCACAGGCAAGCTGCGGGATCCCGGCAGTCGCATGGCCGCCTACCAAACTTTGCTCTATGCCGATGCGTTGCGCTACCTCACCCTGCAGATGACAGCCAGCAAAGCCTCGGGCCACCCGGGGGGCTTTGCCAGCCAGGCGGAAGCCTATGCCGCTTTGGTGTACCTGGGCCAAAAGAACATTCCCACCGAAGTGGGCCACCACGCCCCCGGCTTCTATGCCGCCATGTTCTTGGATGGATCCCTGGCCGAGATGGGCATCCACACCGTCTCTGACTTGCAGGCTCGCTTTCGGGAACGGGAAGGGCTGCTGGGTCACCTCTCTGGCTACATCCCCGGCTTGCTGGCGCCGGCAGGGCCCCTTGGGCAGGGGCAGCACTTTGCCATGGCCGCTGCTTTGCTTTACCCGGATCGCCTCTTCCCTGTCACCATCGGCGATGGGGGGCTGGGGGAGCCCTACGTGATGAGCTCCATGATCCACTTTCACACCGCCTTCCCGCAGCGCACCAACTTCCTGCCGGTGTTGGTCTGGAATGGCTACAGCCAAGAGCACCACAGCATGATCTCCACCCTCACCAACGCCCAGATGGTTGAGTACTGGCGGGGCAACGGCTTCGAGGAAGTGGTGCTGGTGGATGCCAAAGACTTCGACGATGCCCAGCAGCCTGGCCCCTATGTGGACAGCACTCTCTTTTCCCTGGAAGCCCGCTTGGCCTTTGCCCAGAGGGTACTGACCGAAATGGAGCGGGCCATTCAGTCAGCTCTAAGCGGCCACCTGACGGTTTTCATCCTCAAGCAACTGAAAGGGGCGGGCGTGCACGCCAAGGGATCCAAATCCCACAACCTCTACGCCCACCATACCTTGGATAACCCCGAGATTGTGGCTGCTCTGCAAGCGCGGGCGCTGCATCCGGCAGCTTGGGCCCTGGTGCGACAAAACTGCGAGCGGGCTGCTGGGGGGCCGGCAGCCAAGGTGGTGGTCACTGAGTCTATCCGGCCTCTGCCGCCGCTGGGATCCCTCAACTTAACTGAGTTCCCCCTCGGCGATAAGCAAGTCTCCACCACGGCCATTGGCGCTCTAGTAGTGCAGGTAGGGCAGAAAGACCCTGACTTTCTGGTGGCCAACGCTGACGGCAACGAGGCCTCCGGCCTTGCCAATGTCAACCAGGGCCTGAAAGTCATCCACCCCACGGTGGATCCCCTCTACAACCAACAGCCCCAGGGCCAGGTTTACGAACCCCTTAGCGAAGATGCCTGCGCTGGCCTGACAGGGGGCCTGGCGCTCTTTGGCGGGCGCTCCCTCTGGTGCTCCTATGAATCCTTTGCCGTCAACGGACTGCCCATCTGGCAGACGGTAACCCAGGCGATGGCGGAGCTGCGTCGCCCCCCCCCTGCCGCTATTGCCCTCTTCACAGCTGGAGCATTGGAACAGGGACGCAACGGCTGGACCCACCAACGCCCGGAAATCGAGGCCTATCTAGCGGCCATGATGCGCAACGGCAACATCTTCCCCCTCTTTCCCCCCGACGCCAACTGTGCCCAAGTCGCCTACGAGTGGGCCCTATCGACCTTCAACAAAGGGATCCCGATCTTTGCCAGCAAAACCCCCCTGCCCATCCGCACCACCCTGGAACAAGCGCGCCAAGCCGTGGAGCAGGGCTGCACTGTGCTGCAGGAACTGCCTGGATCCCGCACTGTGGTCTTTGCTGTGGTGGGGGATATGATCCTCCTGCCAGTCTTTGCGGCGGCTGACCAGCTCCAGGCCCAGGGGATCGGCAGCAAAATTGTTTCGGTAGTCAACCCTCGCCGTCTCTACCGCCCCAGCGATATAGCCTGGTCCACCTGTGCCCAACCCGATGGAGAGTTCATGTCTGACCAGGAGTTTGCCGCCTGGTTTGCCGGCGAAGCCCTTATCGGCGTGACTGGCGGATCCAGCCTGATGTTGGAGCCCCTGTTGTTGCGCTACACCGGCCCGCGCGATCTTTTTGCCTGGAAACGCGGCGAAACCACCGCTACCCCTGCCGAACTCATGGACTACAACGGCCTAACGGCCCAGGCACTCGCAGAGAGGGCAAAGCAACTGCTAGACTGAGGGGCACATTGGGATCCCTTCAGTCTATGACTAGTGTCATCTCCCTCCGAGAGAAGCTTGGGAGGATATCCCCCCGCGAGAGAGTTGAGCAAGTCATTGTCCAAGATTTTGCCAGACCCTTGCTCCATGAGCTAGGCTTTGGAGACCTGGAGATCAGGCAGGAGTTTGAAACAGGGTGCGGAGAAGTAGACTTTGCAGCTAGAAAAAACACACAACATACAGATATCTTCTATAACTCTAGGAAAAACCCATACCTTCTCTTGGAAGTTAAGTCCAGGACAGTCAATCTTAGTGAGGGATCCGCTGCCTGTAGAGATGCAGTAGATCAAATAAAAAGGTACTTGCTTGGAGAGCATTGCAAATCAGCAAGGTGGGGAATAATTACCAATGCAAATTACATCCAGCTCTGGAGGAGGCACGGGAAGGTTGTTCACCCTGTTACAGCAAACCTTGCTATCGACCTGGATAACATTGAGAACATCGTGCATGATTTACGAAACAAGATAGAAAACTACGAGCGCGCTTTGACCATATGTGTGTACAACAATAAAGGCGGTGTGGGCAAAACAACAACGGTTATTAACCTTGCAGGAGCATTAGCATATAAAGGGAAAAAAGTCTTAGCTGTTGACTTTGACTCCCAAGGAGATTTGACAAGAAGCTTGGGAGCTACTCCTGGAAAAGTTACACTAACGCAGTGTTTAAAGGATCCCAGGATAGACGTCCACACGATTGTTCAGACATATAGGCTCAAGACACCTAAGGGAATAGTTTCCGTCTTCAACCTCATCCCAAGAGACTCTGAGCTGGAGAAACTGACCGACAGCCAAAATGCAGCCTATATCCAGAAAGGAACCAGGCGCCTTCGGGATCTGCTTGCCCCCCTTCGTCATGAGTATGACTACATCCTAATCGACTGCCCAACTCAGTGGCTTTACTTCAGCCAAAGTGGGCTTTTTGCTGCCGACGTTATTTTGATACCTACCCGACCTGACGATCTGTCTTCTTTAAATAATGCTGTTAGAGTAATTACCAAATTCATTCCAGAAACTGTTAAATCACGACATGACGGAGGCCCTATCGCTTTGCCTATCTTTTTTAATGGCGTCTCCTCGAAAAATCAAAACGCTACCAAACTGGCAAACGAAGAAATACAAAAGCTTATTAAGCAAGAGAAAGATATGGACTTAACCCCGTATTTCCGACTGCTCCTTAAAAAGGGCAATGAAGACAAATGCATTATACCCGACTATGCACTGATATCTTCTGCCACTTTCGCTCGAATTCCTGCTGTTTTTAGGGACAAAAGGATTTTAGAATACTACCAAAGTCTCGCCGGCGAGTACTTTATCGATGAGTGAGTTCTCCGATCTCGGCAAGCTGGTTAACTTACCCCTTGAGAGCATCATGCCTGCCGAGGGGTTTTCTGCTCCCTCTTTCCTGGTTACTGCAGCAGCCGCTCAGTTAAGGGCAACAGGAGGGCGCAACTGGGTGCCGCTGCTAGTGGTCGAGGCTGGCGACTACCAGTACAAGGCCGTTGGCAACCATTTTGTCTATGCAGTTGCTCAAGAAGCAGGGCTGGAGAGGCTGTGGTGTATCATTGTTGACCCAGCTCCGGAGCAGGTGGAGCAGGCCCAAGTTCTCGCCAGAGAAAGGGTTCCGAAGGTCAATCTGACTGAGGCTTCTAGGGAAACTATTTTGGCTGCGCTGAGATACCTGGCTGAGCAGCCCGGCACTCCGCTTAAGGGAGTTGATGTAACCACTGCAGCCGCGCGAATTGCGGAGGCGGATAGGAGCTGGTGGCAGGATCTAACTCCCATAACCAAGCTAGGATGCAGAATTACGCAAGGCAAAAAGTTGGATGCTCTGAAGGAGGTATTTTTCCTAGCTCCTACAGCACCACCTCCTAGTAAGAAGAAATCGTCTAAAAAAACCACGACATCCGCCAGCGTCAAGAAAACAAGCTCAAGTCGCTCGCGGAAAAAGAAAGAGGGCTAAAAGGGATCCTCCCCCCACTCCAGAACAAGGCCGGCCTTTAGTACCGCCGTTCCCCCGCCCAAAGACCCACCAGAGCTGCTTTGCCCCAGGGATCCACCTTCACCTCTGCCCGCAGGGTTTCTGGGCGGTGGCGGATTGCTTCTTCCAGAACCTCTCCCAGCGCTTCTGGAAGGAAAAACTCTTCGATCCCAAACCTGAGCTGCCACCCATCGAACCAACCCTGCAGGACAACTTCCCCAGGCCGCAGATCCCTGGGTCGGTCGCGACTGATGCCAACGGCCTGCCAAGGTTGAGCAGGATCCCCGGCAGGAGGGGCCAAGCGCAGGTAGAGGATCCCTGGCTTACCAAGCTCAGGGGACCAGCCGGGCAGTTTCTTCAGAGTGGAAAGTTGGGCAACGGCATAGCTCAAGGTTACGTAGCGGCCCCGCAAGGGGTCGTAGGGATCCCGAGGAGCAATTTGCAAGTAGATGGGGGTTCCCGTGGCAAGGGTAAGCGCCTTCCGGGTCGGCACCAGCGCAACCAGGCTTACCTGCAGCAATAAGGCCAACCAAAAGAGGGATCCCTTGGGAGGCCGAGGAGAGGGCGTGTTCATTACAGCACGGTTCTAGGCGGCTTGCTGGAACAAGTTACCCCAAGCTGTGGAGGAAGCTATGCCTGGGGGGATCCTCTTTCAGGGCAGACTTCCCAGCCATAAAGATGCTATCCTAGTTAAGCGTCTTCTCGGCTCAGTAGCTCAGCGGTAGAGCAGGGGACTCATAAGCCCTGGGTCGCGTGTTCAAATCACGCCTGAGCCATCTCTAGCAAGGCTTTGGTTGCAGCCTTTGGAGGACAGGTTGAGCTGGAGCTCTAGCTTTCGCTCTCAGGTTGCAAGAGGCGGCATTTCCAAGGGCGAGCCAAGCCCCTTGAGCTATCCCGATCCCGGATAAAAGCCGAGATCTAGCACCTGCTCAAGTGGGTAGGGACACTCGGCGGGCAGATCCTCTTCCGAGAGCGGCGTTTCTTTCACCACCAACAGGCTCCCGTCTTGGTAAGCCTCTGGCAGAGCTGCCAAAAGCTCAGGCTTTAGCTTAATCGGCGGGAAGACCCGCACTGTATGGGTGAAGAGCCAATCCGTGTCGGGATGAAAGCCGTTCGTGCTACAAGTGAGGCGAACAAGTTCAATCTCTGGAGAGTTTCCCGCCGTGGGTTGCACCGTGGCAGCACGCTAAGACCTCTGTACCAACAAGTCTGGGAAGCGTGAAGCCCGTACGCTATCGGTTCGCGCAGCGTGGCGTCAGCCATGTTGTGTTGACTCAACGAAGATGAGTGCCGGGAGTTGTTCACAACTGCTGCTACAAGGTGGGATCCCTTCCCCAGCCGAAGGTACGCCTTTGCGCAGGAAGCCCAACCGCTCGGATGCTATAACACTACCTAGCGTGTAGCCTGCTTACGTCAGGGGGGCGAAGTCCTTTGGCTGAGTTTGCAGCAAAAGAACTCGCTGGGTGGAGGGGTTGGTAAGAAGGGGCAATCTTGGCCATGAGCAGCATCTGGGTTGAGCAGCGCCGCCGTGAGGAGGAAGCGCGCCATTTTTTTTGGATGGTGGCGCTGTCCTTGCTGCTGCATGGGCTGGCGCTGCTGGCCTTGCTCTACTGGAGTCGGTTTTGGCTTATTCGCGAGCCAGAACAAGAGGCCATTGAGTTTATCTTGCTGGAGCCAGAAGATCTCGAGCCGCCGGAAGAAGCAGAGCTGGTTTCAGAAGTGGATTCCCGCGATGGGGGCGAGCGGGTAGAAGCACCCCCTTCCCAGGGCAGCCCACCCCAATCCCAGGCTGCCCCCCAACAGGAAGCTCCCCCACCGCCTCCGCCCCAACCCCAGCCGCCACGGCCGCAGCCGCCTGCCCCT
>NZ_JANSIR010000117.1:60776-75271 GCF_047462155.1 Synechococcus sp. OH2 | reverse complement strand
TGCCGATCCCACCTATCAGCAGTTGGCCCCGCAATTGGTGGGCCTGCGCCTGGAGGGAGACACGGTGACCTCCTGCCTCAAGCTCACCCTTTACCGACAGGAGGGCGGCTGGCGAATCGAGGTGTGGCAACCGGATAAGCCGCCCGCAGAGGGATCCCAGCCGGAGAACCCTGAGCCCTCTCCGGCAGAAACTGAGCAACCTGCCGAAAATCAGCAGTGAAGTGGCGGGGGAAAGGTGTTGAAGAAAGCTTGGTTCTTGCTGGCCCTGGTTTTGCTCAATGGCTGCGGGCAGACGCAAACGGCCAAGGAGACGCTGCAAGCCTTTGTGCAGGCGGCCAACGCTCGGGATTTTGCCACGGCAGAAGCGCTGCTCACCCCGCGGCTGCTGAGGGGGATCCCGCCGGGCGCCCTGGATCGCTCCTGGCCCTCGGCAGAGGAGTTCACCCTCACTCCTATCCAGGAGGTGGGCAACACGGCCATCTTTCGGGTGGACGCAATCCTGAAGCCGGAGGCGGTGGTGCCTACTTTGCACTTCCAGTTCACCGCCGCGGAGCTGCAGCAATTCTTGACCGAGCCGGATCGGGAGGATCCGCGGTTTCGCCCTTTTCGCTCCCAGTTGGGCTTCTATGAGCCGCTGCCGGACGGGCGTCTGCGGGCGGCGATGGAAGTTACTCTCTACCGCCAGGCCCAGGGATGGCGGGTGGAGCTGGCCCGTCTGCAGCCTCTAAACACGAGAGTTCTCTACGAGCCGATCCAGCTAGCAGAAGAAGCACAACCTTTTCGACTGACAGGAACGGTGCGGCTCCTCAACCGCGAGGAAGGCTGGATCGGGGTCAATTTGGACGAGGTCAGCCCCAACCTGCAGCGCTACGCCGGCACCTGGGTCTCGGTGGTTCCTGCGGAAGATGTCCAGGTCATCCGCCTTGGCCGCCCCGCCAGTTGGCTGGAGCTGCGCCCAGGGGACGAGGTGGAGATGGAGGGCAAGGTGCGTTTTGCCGTCAATGCCGACGCCGAAGGGCGGATCCCGGCGGCGATTCGGGCCGAGCGCATCCGGGTGCTGCAGATCCCCAGCCCCTCTCCCTGAGGGATGGCCCAAGCGCTCCGCGCCGCTAGCGCGAACACCCACAGCCTCTCTCCCTGAGGGAGTTAGCCCTCACCCCCAACCCCTCTCCCTGAGGGAGAGGGGAGTAGTGTTCCAGCGTGGGTAGGAGGGGAGCTGCTAAGGGATCCCTGAACTCACCGCCAAGGGGAGTGCAACAGCACCACCAGCCGCTCTTCCAGGAACTTGAGGTTGGCCACCACTTGGTTAAAGGCCTCTTCGGGGGTCCAGTCCATGAGATCTAGGGCCTTGGCCGCCAGCGCCTGCACGGGTACGGGCTCTTCCCCAAAAACATCAATCAGCCAGCGCACCGAGAAGGGATCGATGACGATGTTGCCTTCGGATCCCGGCCAGCCGTTGATGTTGACCGGGCCGTTGTCGCGGATGGCATTCTCGAAGGCAACCCTGGCATTGAGCCGGATCAACAGGGGGTGGGCTTGCACAGAGCCATCCCGCCATTCTTCTGGGGTAAAAGGAGCTGCTGGGGCGGGGCGGGGATGGCCGCACCAAAAGTCAATCAGCCGGGTCAGGTTGGGAAAAATCAGCTCGATAAAGTGCAGCAGCTCCTCTTGGCTGAGCTTTTTAATGTTCCGTAGGGCATAGGGAACCGGCTTGGTGAGGACTCGCTCCAGCTTCCACTGCTGCCAATTGACCATGCTGACGAACTCCAGCCCGGCCTGGCGCAGCATCTCGAACACCTGGGGCACCGTGAAGCCTTTGTCGCTGCGCAGCAGAAAGTTGGCCAGGATCCCGTTGGTGGTCTTGATGGCGTCTCCCTGCCAGTGGCTTTTGACGAAGCTGCCTTCATGGAGGGCATCCATCAGCTCTCTGAGGATGGGGACGGCTTTGGCAGCGGGCTCGTCCATCACCCCCAGCAGCTCCATGGCATCTTGCATGTTGAAAATAAACTGCCGCTGATAGAGGCTGTGGACGTTGGTGCGGATAATGCCCTCGGGTTTAAGCACCTGGCGCATGCCTTTGAGCCCGGCCACCGGGTCTTCTAGCAGGTAGAGCACGTCGTTGCAGGCGATGAAATCGAATTGTTGCCCCAGCGCCTTCATATCGGTGATATCCATCACCTCGAAGCGCACATCTGGGATCTGGTGGAACTCGAAGCGCTGCCGGGCCATCTCCAGCGACTTCGGCGAGATATCCACCCCGACAAAGGCAGCGCCTGGGTTGGCCGTGGCCAGAACCAGGGTTTCCCAGCCGGAGCCGCAGCCGGCGTTGAGCATTACTTTGCCCTCAGGTTTAACCACCTTGCGCTCCCGCACGTAGCAGGCGGTGGTGTAGCTGTTGGCAAACAGGGCAAAGGTATCTGTAACCGTCTGCTCAATGGGAACGTTGGGATAGGGAAATTCGTCGAACTGCGCCTGCACCAACTTCGAGGCAGATTGCTCCGGCATAGAGATCCCTTTTTCTCTGGAGCCTATGGTAGCCAATCTTTAGCTTGACAGCGCCTCTTGTTTATTCCAGCCGCTCCTCGGTTTGCGGGTCAAAGAGGTGGAAGCGATCCATGTCGAAGACCACTTCTGCCCATTGGTTGACGCGAAGCTGGGTACGGGGATCCACGCGGGCCACAAACTCCTGCTCGGGGAGGATCCCTTCGGGGTCGGCGGCGCTGAGGTGGAGGAGGACTTCAGAGCCCAGGGGCTCAACAACGGCAACTCTGGCGCGCACGCGGGCGGGTTGGATCCCTGGGGGTTGGTACTGGGGATCGTGGATGTTTTCCGGGCGGATGCCGAAGATGACCGGCTGGCCGGCGCGGGGCCGATAGGGATCCGCCTGGTGGGAGGGGATGGGCACGCGGAAGGCGCCGCTATCCACCCAGAGGGTGCCCTCTTGCTCCCGCAGCTTGGCTGAGAAGAAGTTCATGGAAGGGCTGCCGATGAAGCCGGCCACAAACAGGTTGGCGGGGCGGTTGTAGAGGGCCTGGGGAGTGTCCACCTGTTGCAGGCGGCCATCCTTCATGACGGCGATGCGGTTGCCCATGGTCATGGCTTCCACCTGGTCGTGGGTGACGTAGATGAAGGTGGTGCCCAGTTGCATGTGTAACTTGCTGATCTCGGCCCGCGCCTGCACCCGCAGCTTGGCGTCGAGGTTGGAGAGGGGCTCATCCATCAAAAACACCGCTGGGTTGCGCACAATGGCCCGCCCAACGGCGACCCGCTGCCGCTGTCCACCGGAAAGTTCCTTGGGCTTGCGGTGGAGGAGGTGTTCGATCCCCAGCCGCTTGGCCACCCCCCGAACCCGGCTTTCGATCTCTGCTTTGGGCAGGCCGCGCAGCTTAAGGCCAAAGGCCATGTTCTCCGCCACAGTCATGTGGGGGTAGAGGGCATAGGACTGGAAGACCATGGCGATGTCCCGATCCTTGGGGGGAACGTCGTTCACGCGGCGGTCGCCGATGTAGATGGAGCCGGCGCTCACCTCTTCCAGGCCGGCCAGCAGGCGCAGGGAGGTGGTCTTGCCGCAGCCGGAGGGGCCAACGAAGACGAGAAATTCCCCGTCTTCAATGGCGATGTTTAGGTCGTGGACGGCCGTGGTGTCGCCGTAGCGCTTGGTAACGTGTTCGTAGGTCACGCTGGCCATGCTCTCGCTCCCCAGCCACTTCGCCCTCAACCTTATCCAACCCCAAGGGCAGAGGTCAAATCGGATCCCTGGGAGGGAGTATTCCCTCACCCCCGGCCCCTCTCCCAAGGGGAGAGGGGAGGTAGGGATAGCGCTCCGCGCCACCACCCCCGGCCCCTCTCCCAGCCCAAGCGCTCCGCGCCGCTCACGCGACCACCCCCAGCCCCTCTCCCTGAGGGAGAGGGGAGTTGAGGATCGACCAGCCAAAAAGCAAAAAAGGTAGGCTCATGGCCTACCCTCTAGGATCTGGATTTTGCTTAAGCCAAAAGTGGCGTTTGCCTCATCCCATCAGGAGACAACGTTCACCTTGACCACCTGGGCTTTTTCAGAGTCCGCTTTGGGCAGAGTCAGGGTGAGGATGCCATCTTTGTATTCCGCTTTCACCTGATCGTGCTTGATCCGGTTGGGCAGGGGGATCACCCGTTGAAAGCGCCCGTAGCGGAACTCGGTGCGGGTTACGCCTTTGTCTTCGGAGCGTTTTTCAAAGCGCCGCTCACCGCTGATGGAGACCGCTTCCGCCGTCGCTTGGATGTCCAGATCGTTGGGGTTCAGGCCGGGCAGCTCCAGCTTGAGGGTAATGGTTTCGGGATCGTCGTGCATTTCCACCGCCGGCACGAAGGCAAAGGCATCAGTCTCGGCGGGGCGAGCCATCAGCCGGTCGAACATCCGGTTCATTTCCCGTTGAATTTCGTCAATTTCCCGGAAGGGATCCCAGCGAACAAGAGCCATATCTATCCACCTCCTGAGCGGATTTTGGTTAACTTTTGGTTAGCTTCTCTTTAAGCTTTACTCACGAGGCTTTAGCATAGCCTCTGTACATTAGAATAAGCTGTCTAGCTGGCTCAAGATGTCGAGTTTTCCGGAAATCGGTTGGGGTATTTTCTCACCCAAGGAACAGGAGAAAGCTCTCAGGAATCGGTGTGCTTGGGGGGGCGATGGGATCTCGTTTGCAACCACAAACTCAGGCCGGTAGCCACCATCACCAACAGCCCCAATCCGTTTAAGAAGGGGTAAACGGCCTGCAGATCCAGAGGCCCCCATTGCCCTTTGTGGATTTGGATCAGCCAGTAGTAGTCGAAGTTGTCGTTGAGGCGGGCAATTTGATAGAGGGATCCCGTCACCACCGTCACCACCAAGGGCAAGGCCAGGATGGGGGCCAGGGCGCGGTGGATCTGGCGGATGAGTTTTCGATTCAGGGCCATTGGGATTGCTCCAGGGCTAGCGCAACCACCCTGCCATGGTATCAGGGTGGCCCCTTTAGGAACGGCTCCCGAGGACTTCCTCCAGCTTGGGCATTTGCTCGCGCGGGATGACCCGCCCTTCGTCCTCAAAGCCAGGGATCTCGTGGAAGTTGAGGTAGCGGTACAGCTCGCCGGCAAAGGGCTGGATCTTGGTGGCGACGATCTCGCGATATTCCTCAGGAGTAGGGATCCGCCCCAAGAGGGCGCAGGCGGCAGCCAGCTCGGCGGATCCCAGATAGACCCGCGCGTCCTTGCCCATGCGGTTGTTGAAGTTGCGGGTGGAGGTGGACATGACGGTGGCCCCATCTGCCACGCGGGCCTGGTTGCCCATGCACAGGCTGCATCCGGGCATCTCCGTCCTCGCCCCGGCAGCGGCAAAGATGCCGTACACCCCTTCGGCGCGCAGTTGCGCCTCGTCCATGCGGGTGGGCGGGCAGATCCAGAATTGGCGCACCTTGGCCCGACCCTGCCCTTCCAAGATCTTGGCGGCGGCGCGGTAGTGGCCAATGTTGGTCATGCAGGAGCCGATGAACACTTCGTCGATTTGGATGGGCGTGTCAGGGTTGCCGGCAGCATGCTGGGCGTGGACTTCGCTCAGGGTCATCACCTTGTCGGGATCGTTGGGGGCACAGACAATCGGCTCGGTGATGGTGCTGAGATCGATCTCGATGACTGCGGCATATTCGGCGTCGGGATCCGCCTCCATCAAGGTGGGGTTGGCCAGCCAGGCCTCCATCTTGGCGATGCGCCGCAGCAGGGTTCTCGCATCTTGATAGCCGCGGGCGATCATGTTTTTCAGCAGCACCACGTTGGAGCGCAAGTATTCGGAGACCGTCTCGATGCTCAGCTTGATGGTGCAGCCGGCGCAGTTGCGCTCCGCCGAGGCGTCGGTGAACTCAAAGGCTTGCTCCACCTTCAAATTGGGCAGGCCCTCGATCTCCATAATTCGCCCGGCGAAGACGTTTTTCTTGCCCTGTTTCTCGACGGTGAGCAGCCCCCGCTGGATGGCCACGTAGGGGATGGCATGGACGATGTCCCGCAGGGTGATCCCAGGCTGCAATTCCCCCTGGAAGCGCACCAGCACCGACTCCGGCATGTTGAGGGGCATCACCCCCATGGCGGCAGCAAAGGCCACCAGCCCGGATCCGGCGGGGAAGGAGATGCCCAAGGGGAAGCGGGTGTGGGAGTCGCCGCCCGTGCCGACGGTATCCGGCAGCAGCATGCGGTTAAGCCAGGAGTGGATGATGCCATCGCCCGGCCGCAGGACGACGCCCCCCCGCGAGGCAAAGAAGTCGGGCAGCTCCTTGTGGATCTGGATGTCCACCGGCTTGGGATAGGCAGCGGTGTGGCAGAAGCTCTGCAGCACCAGGTCGGCGCTGAAGCCTAGGCAGGCCAGCTCCTTGAGCTCGTCGCGGGTCATGGGACCGGTGGTGTCCTGGGATCCCACCGTGGTGATCAGGGGCTCGCAACTGGTACCTGGGCGCACCCCCGGCAGCCCACAGGCCTTGCCGACAATTTTCTGGGCCAGGGTATAGCCTTTGCCGGTGTCGGCGGGCGGGGTGGGGCGAATGAACAGGGGGGAAGGACCCAGCCCCAGGGCTTGGCGGGTTTTGTCAGTAAGGGCCCGGCCAATCAAGAGGGGGATGCGGCCCCCCGCCCGCACCTCGTCCGGCAGGGTCACAGGCCGCAGGGAGAAGGTGGAGAGGACTTGGCCATCCTCAGAACGGATGACACCTTCGTAGGGGTAGATGGTGACCACCATGCCCGTCTCCAGCCGTGAGACCTCGCACTGGATGGGCAGGGCGCCGGCATCTTCGGCGGTGTTGAAGAAAATGGGCGCGATCGTGCCCCCCAGAATCACCCCGCCGGCCCGCTTGTTGGGCACATAGGGAATGTCGTGGCCAATGTGCCAGAGCAGGGAGTTGAGGGCGGACTTGCGGGAGGATCCCGTGCCCACCACATCCCCCACAAAGGCCACGGGATAGCCGCGGCGCTTCAGCTCGGCAATGGTTGCTATCGCTCCCGGTGCGCGCGCCTCCAGCATGCTCTGGGCGTGCAGGGGGATGTCTGGGCGGGTGGTGGCGTGGGCGGCGGGGGAAAGGTCGTCGGTGTTGATCTCGCCAGCAATTTTGAACACCGTTACGGTGATGGCCTCGGCCAGGGGCGGCCTGGCAGTAAACCACTCCCCGGCGGCCCAGGACTCGATCACCTGCCGCGCATAGGCGTTGCCGGCTTGGCTGAGTTCCAGCACGTCGTGGAAGGCATCGAAAACCAGCAGCGTGTGGCTAAGGGCGCGGGCCGCTGCTGCCGCGATCTCCTGCCGCCTATCCTGCAGCAGCTCTACCAGCACCTGGACGTTATAGCCCCCCAGCATCGTGCCCAAGAGCTCCACCGCCCGCAGGGGGGTAATCAGAGGCGAGCGCACCTCCTCCTTGGCCACAGCCGCCAAAAAGCCCGCTTTCACATAGGCCGCTTCGTCCACCCCCGGCGGTACCCGCTCTGTAAGCAAATGCAACAAAAAAGCTTCCTCACCGGCAGGGGGATCCTTGAGCAGCTCGCACACCTGGCTGGTCTGGGCAGCGTTCAAGGGCAGCGGCGGGATCCCTTGATCCGCGCGGGCAGCAACATGTTGGCGGTACTCAGCCAGCATGGGGAGGATTCCTTAGGTCACTCGACATGGGTATTTATTCTACCGCCAGGTCGGCAGCAGGAAGGGATCCCGTCTCCACCTAGGATAGCTCCGCCAGCAGCTCTTTTTGGTATAGGCCAATACAAGCTTGGATTAACTCGTCCAGCTCCCCTTCCAAAATCGGCTCGAGCAGGAAATTCTGGTTGAGGCGGTGGTCGGTGACGCGGTTGTCCTTGTAGTTGTAGGTGCGAATTTTTTCCGAGCGGGATCCCGTTCCCACCTGCATGCGACGGGCGGAGCTGATGGAAGCCTGTTGCTCCTGCAGCTTCATCTCGTAGAGCTTGGCCCGCAAAATCTGCATCGCCCGCTGGCGGTTTTGCAACTGGGATCGCTCCTCGGTGCAGAAGACGCGGATGCCGGTGGGCTTGTGGAGGAGATCCACCGCCGTTTCCACCTTGTTCACGTTTTGGCCGCCCGCCCCACCGGAGCGCGCCGTCTTGATCTCGATGTCTTTGGGGTCGATCACCACCTCCACCTCGTCCACCTCCGGCATCACCGCCACCGTGGCCGTCGAGGTGTGGACGCGCCCCTGCGCCTCTGTCACGGGCACCCGCTGCACCCGGTGCACGCCGGCCTCAAACTTTAGCTTGCTATAGACCTGGTCGCCGCGGATTTCCAGGATGGCCTCTTTGTAGCCTCCCATCTCTCCTTCCGAGAGGCTGGCCAGGCGCACCGACCAACCCATCTTCTCGGCGTAGCGGGTGTACATGCGGGCCAAATCTGCTGCCCACAGCGCCGCCTCCTCGCCGCCAGTGCCGGCGCGGATTTCCAACATGATGTTTTTTTCGTCGTTGGGATCCCGGGGCAGCAGCAGCAGGGTCAGCTTTTCCTCCAGTTGTTCTTGGCGGGCGCGCAGTTGCTCCAGTTCTGCCCTGGCCATTGCCTCCAGCTCCGGGTCGTCAGAAGCCACCTCCCGCAGGAGCTCTTCCGTCTGCTTCAGCTCGCGAGTAAGCTTTTGCCACTCATGAAAGGTCTGGACGGTGGCTTCTAGAGAGGAGCGGGCCTTGGCGATCCGCTGCAGCTCAGCAGGATCCGTCGCCACATCGGGATCGGCCAGACGTACCGTCAGCTCCTGAAAGGTGGCTTCAACGTTTTTAAGCTGCTCGATGAGTTGAGCAGAGGCCATAGATCCAGTGTCAGCGAAGACTCACAGCAATGCCCAGCAAGGCAGACCAAGAAACTTGAATTGAGGCTCGGCTACTTAGCTTTCTTGCCACCCATGCCGTACTTGCGCATAAACTTCTCCACGCGCCCTTCGCTGTCGATGATCTTCTGGCTACCGGTGAAAAAGGGATGGTTGCCCGACCAAACATCGACCTTGAGCTCTGGCTTGGTGGATCCCACCGTCATCACCACTTCGCCGTTGCAGATGACTTTGGCTTCGGGATACCACTGCGGGTGGATTCCTTTTTTGGGCATGGCAATCTCCTCCTCTAGCCTGCTCTTATACCCTTGTCTACCAACATCGACCTTGAAAAAGCAATGGCAGGGATCCCTAGCGCTTCGAGTACTGGGGAGCCTTGCGGGCTTTGCGCAGGCCGTATTTCTTCCGTTCCACGGCGCGCGGATCCCGTTTTAGGTAGCCCTCTGTCTTGAGGGGACCCCGGTTGGCTGGATCCACCTCGCAGAGGGCGCGTGCCACCCCCAACTTGATGGCATCGGCCTGGCCGTGAACGCCGCCGCCATGGGCCCGCACCAAGATGTCGTAGGAGTTCTCTAGGCCGAGGATCTCCAACGGTGCTTTTACACTGGCCAGCAGCGCCTCCTGGTATTGCAGGTATTGGTCGCCGGGCCTGTCGTTGATGATCAGTTTGCCGGTGCCGGGCACCAGGCGCACGCGGGCAACAGCAGTTTTGCGGCGTCCGGTTCCCCAATAGACGGCTCGTTGGCTACTGGCTACTTGAGTCATACTTTGGCTCCTGGAATCGTGTGGATGGGGTAAACCTGAGGTTGCTGGGCCTCATGGGGGTGGTGGGGCCCGGCGTATACCTTTAGCTTGGTAAATTGCCGCCGGCCCAGGCGGGTGTGGGGCAACATCCCCTTGACTGCTTTCTCCACGACTCGCTCCGGCAGGCGAGCTTGCAGTTGGGCAAAGGTCTCGACTTTCATGCCTCCAGGACGGCCAGAGTGGCGGCGGTAGAGCTTTTGGGTGCGCTTTTTGCCGGTGACCACCACTTTCTCAGCATTGATCACGATCACGTAGTCCCCCGTATCCAGGTGAGGGGTGAAGTTGGGCTTGTGCTTGCCCCGCAGGAGGTTGGCCACAACCACGGCCAAGCGACCTAGGCGCTGGTTGGCAGCGTCCACCAGATACCAGCGAGGGGTTAGAGTTTCGGGGGCGGGAACGGGAGTTGTGTTCATGGCAGCCAAGGATGACATCAACCGCAGGATGAAATGGACAAGAGAACGCCTAGGCCAGGGAGGAAACCCACAAAGCCGCTGACCAATCGGGGGTTTTGGGCAACCCCTTCATGGGCAAAGCCCAGAAGGGCGGCGAGTGAGCGAAGCGGCAGCCAAAGGGATCCACAGCATAGCCCACATCCACCAGGCACAGCCCTTGCGGAGGGGCGCTGTAGCGGGTGCGCATCCGGCTCCAGTCGTTGTGTTGCCACAGGTGGACAAATTGTTGCGGGCTAAGCTCGCCGCGGCCCACCACCTCCAGGGATCCCACCAGCAGCCGCATCATCCGGTAGAGAAAGCCGCTGGCCTGCACCTCAATGCTCACCAGATCCCCCAGCCGCTGACAGAGCACCTCCTGCACCTGCACCCGCGAGTGGGGCCGGTCGGATCCCCGCCGGCGGAAGGCTTCCAGGTTGTGCTCACCCAGCAGAGAGTTAAGGGCCTCCGCCATCGGCTCCACCTGCAACGGCCAGCGCACCTGCCAGCTAAAGGGCCGCCAGAACACATCCGGCAGCTCTCGATTGAGGATGAGGTAGCGGTAGCGGCGCCATCTTGCCGAGAAGCGGGCATGCCAAACGTCAGACACCGGCGCCGAGGCCAGCACCACCACATCTTCCGGCAGACAGTCGTTGAGCACCCGTGCCCACTCCGTGGGTGGGATGCCAGAGGTGGTGTCGAAGTGGGCCACCTGGCCAGCAGCATGAACCCCGGTGTCGGTGCGTCCTGCCCCGTAGAGGGTCACCGGGTGCCCGGCCCGCGACGCAATCGCCTCCTCCAGTACCCCTTGTACGGTGCGGTGGCCCGCTTGCCGCTGCCAGCCGCGAAAGCCGCTGCCGAGGTACTGAATTTTCAGGGCAATGCGACGGCTCTGCATGGGGCCTACACCAACTCGATGACCGCCATTTCTGCCCCGTCGCCCCGCCGACGCACCGTGCGCAGGATGCGGGTGTAGCCCCCAGGCCGATCGCGGTAGCGCTCCGGCGCTTGCTCAAACAGGGAGCGCACCAGCTCCTTGTCGTAGATGTAGGCCAGGGCCTGTCGCCGCGCCGCCAGGGATCCCTCTTTGGCGAGGGTAATCATTTTCTCAGTGGTGGCGCGAATGGCCTTGGCGCGGGCCTTGGTGGTGGTGATCCGCCCTTCCCGCAGCAGGGCCGTGGTCAGCGCCCGCAGCAGGGCCTTGCGCTGGTCGGCGGGCTTGTTGAGGTGGGGGGTACGACGGCGGTGACGCATGGTAACCTCTATCCTAGGCTCTTCGGGGATCCTGACTGAGTTTTGCGGTGACGCCAGCGGCGCGAAGCACCTTGGAGGGTTGTTTGGGTCTCTAGGCTTTGCCCTTTTCGCGGGCGCGGGGCAGCGTTAGGCCAAAGCGATTCTTGAGGGCCTGGATCACCTCTTCAGCAGATTTCTGGCCGAAGTTTTTGATCTCCAGCAGATCCTCCTCGGTGTAGACCAACAGATCGGCCACCGTATTGATTTGAGCGCGCTTCAGGCAGTTGTAGGCGCGTACCGATAGCTGCAGCTCCTCGATGGGGATCTGGTTCTTCTGATTGTCCTCCGCTTGCCGGGGCTCTGGCGGGGTGTCAAAGCTGACCTCCTGCAGCGGCGAGAACAGGCCCACCAAAATGCGGGCCGCCTGGCTGAGGGCCTCCTGGGGGGTGAGGCTGCCGTTGGTCCAGATCTCCAATATTAGACGATCTTTTTCCAGGGATTGGCCGACCCGGGCTGCTTCCACCGTATAGTTCACCTTGCGCACCGGCATGAAGACGGAGTCGATCTGGAGAAAATCAATGGCCATCGATTTTCTATCGGAGTAGTCAACGGCGCGGTAGCCGCGTCCGCGGCCAATCATGAACTCCATTTCCAGGATCGCCCCTTCCGCCAAGGTGGCAATGTGGTGGCGGGGGTTGATCACTTCCACTTCGCTGGGCAGTTGCAGCTTCTCGGCGGTCACCTCCCCCGGCCCTTGCGCCACCAAACGGCCCACCTGCGTGTCAGAAGCGTTGGAGCGTAGCACCAGCTCCTTCATGTTGAGCAGGATCTCCATCACGTCTTCCCGCACCCCGGGCACTGTGGAAAACTCGTGGCTGACGCCAGCAATGCGGACAGCGGTTACTGCCGTTCCTTCTAGGTTGGAGAGCAACACCCGCCGCAAGGCGTTGCCCACCGTGATCCCTTGACCGCGCTCCAGTGGCCCCAGGGCAAATTTGCCGTAGTGAACGCCATTGGCTTCCTGATGGGATTCGACGCACTCGGTCTGGTAGGAAGCAGCACTGGAAGTGGCTTTGCTGCCCAGATTGTGGAGGGTTCGGCTGGTTTGTATCATAGAGTAGCCCCGTCCGTCTGGCTCAATATCCGTTTGGAGAACTTGGAAGACTGGAGGTCATGCCTCACATCCTGCAGTGGGGCAAGCCTGTCGCCGACCTGGAGCAGACAGCCACCAGCGCTCGGCCTGCCCTGGGGATCCCTTTAGACGCGCCGCCGCTTGGGGGGGCGGCAGCCATTGTGGGGAATGGGAGTGATATCTCGAATCAGGGTGATTTCTAGACCGGTAGCCTGCAGAGCGCGAATTGCCGTCTCCCGACCGGCGCCAGGGCCACTCACCATCACTTCAATCTGGCGCATGCCGTTCTCCATGGCCTGACGTGCTGCGCTCTCTGCTGCCATTTGGGCCGCAAAGGGGGTGCCTTTCTTGGCGCCCTTGAACCCCGTGGAACCTGCGGAGGCCCAAGACACCACGTCGCCATTGGGATCCGTAATGGTGACGATGGTGTTATTGAAGGTGGACTGAATGTAGGCCACCCCGTTGGGGACATTCTTCTTGACCTTGCGTCCGCGCCGTTGCTGCCGAGCCATGACCTGTGTGTCCTTTAAACAACTGTTTGCATCCCGTTTTGCTGTTTGGAGAGGGTGGGAAACTCTGCCCGCCGACCCAGCCACTACTTCTTGGCGGGAGCTTTCTTCTTGCCAGCCACCGTCTTCCTGACCCCCTTGCGGGTGCGGGCGTTGGTGCGGGTGCGCTGGCCGCGCACAGGCAGGTTCAGACGATGGCGGCGGCCCCGATAGGTGCCGATGTCGATCAGCCGCTTAATGTTCATCGCCTCCTGCCGGCGCAGATCTCCCTCCACCTGGTACTCGCCTTCTACCACTGCCCTCAAGGCGGCCACCTCGGCGTCGGTAAGGTCGCGGGTGCGGGTATCGGGGTTGATGCCGGTCTTCGCCAAAATTTGGCGGGAGCGGGTCAGCCCAATGCCGTAAATGTAGGTAAGGGCGATCTCGACTCGCTTGTCGCGTGGGATGTCAACTCCCGCAATCCGTGCCATGGTTGGTAGTACCTTTCAAACAAACTCAGATAAGCTGGCTCCCCAGGCCTAGACTGGCGGCGTGGAGCTTTGCCCGGAAGATATTGCTGTTGAGGTGAGGAAACCAGAGTCTCTCCTTGCCAAGAGATGGGTCGCCAGGCCCTCCGCGGCGGCAGCAGGGTCGTTTGGCTGTGCTCTCCACCGTTGGCCGCACCCCTCCATCCGCACCTCTACCCCTGCCGCTGCTTGTGCTTGGGGTTGGAAGGGCAAATCACCATCACCCGGCCATGGCGGCGGATGACTCGGCACTTTTCGCAGATTCGACGGACGGAGGGCCGCACCTTCATGGTTTATCCTGACGAAACCAGCGAATATCCATTCTAAGGTCGCCGCGGCAGACTGTCAAAAATTGTTTGGGTTTTCTGACATGAATCCCCCAGGAAAGGGCGAGGGGGTTGGCTATGCTGGTTGGGCGAAGAAGGAGAGCAGGCGCGGTTGAGGAGCGGAAAAGGCGATGCGCTGGCAATGGCTGGTTGTGGTGATGAGCGGCGTGCTGGCCTTGGGATCCCCCGTGTTGGGGCAAGGGATCCCTTCGCCTGAAACAGGCTCTTCTGCTTCTGTGGGGAGTGTCTCGGCGGACGGGAACGGACTGAGGCCAGAGGGAGATTGGCTTTTGCCATTACCCAGCTCTGCCGATCGCCTCGATGCGGTGCCGGAGCGGGGCTGGCTGGCAGTGGGACTTTTGGAAGCGCAGGCAGTGGCTCTGCTGGATGGGGCGAGCGGGGATCCCTTGTGGCAGGTGGCGGTGGGCTTTGCCCCCAGCGTGGTGCGGGTGGATGCGGCACGGCAGGTGGTCTATGCCTCCGGCCCCAATGCTCCTGGGGTGGTGGCCCTCGATTTGCTAACCGGGGGGCTGATCCGGGCTTACGGGCTACCAGCGGGGGTTTTGGACATGGCCGTGGATCCGGCCAGGGGGCGGGTTTTCGCCTCTATGCCCGCTGCCCAAAGTTTGGCGGTGATCCCCGCTCCAAACGGCCCAGGGGAGGGATCGGAGCAGCCGCAGGCCCGCAACTTGCCGCTGCCAGGACCACCCTTGGCTTTGGCCTATGACCCGGAGAGGGGATCCCTGTTTATCGGCT
>NZ_JANSIR010000117.1:58386-60662 GCF_047462155.1 Synechococcus sp. OH2 | reverse complement strand
GAGGATCCCCTTAGCCTGCTGGTGGTCAACCCCGACAATGGCGAGCTGTTGGCCCGCTGGCGGGGCGGCAACACTCCAGAAGCGATGGCTCTGGATGCCCAACGGCAGCGCCTAGTGGTGCTCAACTCCGGCAGCCAGGATCTGACGGTGCTGGATCTGGGCCGCAGCGGCGAGGCTCTGCAGCGGATTGGCCTGGACTGGCGACCGACACGGCTGGCCCTTTCCGCCGATGGCCGCTGGGCCTACGTGACCTCCCGCAACAGTGACCGTCTGCAAATCGTAGATCTGGAGGCAGGACGATTGGCCGCCTCGCTGCGGCTGGAGGGGCAGCCAACGGGCTTGGTGAGGTTGGGGGAGCGGGAGCTGTGGGTAGTGGCGGCAGGGATCCCGGCTTTGCGGCGTCTGGTGGATGTGGATCTTCAAGCTCAAGTTGGCGAGGAGGGGACGGAGGAAGTTGCCTCCGCAGGCAACCGCGGCGTGGTGACGGGGCGGGTGCTGGACATTGCCGGCCAGCCTGTCCAGACCGGGGTTTTGCGCCTGGCTGCCACCGCCACGCAGCCCCCGCAGACGGTTCGCATCGCCGCCGACGGCACCTATGTATTGCCGGAGTTGCCGGCGGGGCTGTACCTGGTGGATGTGGAGGTGCCGGGGTTTCCGCCCACCAGCACCCAGGTGGAGGTGCGGGCCGGTTTTGTATCCACCCAAGATATTCGCCTGCCGCCGGGGGAGCCGGCCCGCCAGCCGGAGGGCATCGGCCTTTTGCCGGATGAGCCGGTTTACTCGGATGAGCTGGCCCGCCACCTCAGCCTGGCCCTGAAGGAGTTGCAGCCGCAGCGACCGGTACTGCTCTTGAAGGGGCCTTTGGGGCCGGATCCCCGCTTTGAGCCGCTTCTGGCTCTCGTCCAGGATCTGACGCTCTTGGATCGGGATGAGCGCTATACCGCCGACTTGGACAAGCTGAAGGCCATCGGCAATGCCCTGGGATTGCGCTACATCCTCTTGACCCACCTGCAAATCTCCCGCGATTACAACCGCCAGGGCAGCCCGCTGCTGAATACGGCCTTGCGCTTCCTAGCGCCGGCAATCCCTGTGGAGATCCCCAATTTCACCCCCAACCAGTTGCGCAGCCGCGGGGTAGTGGTGGTGGTGGACCTGCAGCGGGATCGGCCGGGGGATCAGGCTCGCTACTACGAGGCCTATGGGCAGGATGATGTGGGCGGGGAGCCCCTGTTTGAAGATGCGGCGGCGGGCCTGTTTCGGCTGCAGGTGCGCAACATGGTGCCGGTCTTTATCCAACAATGGCAGGCCAACAATCCCTTTGCTGGGTAAGGATCCCTGCAGCAGGATTTTGTCTCTCCAGAACCCACTGCGATTAGCAGATGTCGCCATGCCTCTTTTCTCCCTCACTGCGCTGCGGCGCAAGGTTAGCTTAGGCAGCCTAGGTCTCTGCGGCTGGCTGGCCCTGACTCCAGGAGCGCTGGCCCAGGCGCCGGTCACCCCCATTCCCCACTTCACACCGCTGTTTCCCCATCGAGACCAGGTGGGATCCCAGGCACGGCTGGTGGGGCAGGTAAGCAACAGCCTGGGGCAGCCGGTGGCCGGGGCGCAGGTGCAGTTGGAGGGCTTGGAGAACCCCCATCAGCCCATCCAAACGGACGAGCGGGGGGCGTTTGAGCTCGACCAGGCTCCTGCCGGACGTTGGATGTTGACCGTGTGGCACCCTGACTACGAAACCGTGCAACAGGAGATCCTGCTGCAGGGGGGCCTGACCACCCCTGTGGATGTGGTTTTGCAGGTGCCCATCCGGCCACAGCCCCGGCGTCGCCTCGGCATTTTGGGGGTGGGGGGGCTGGAACATACCCAGCTTTTGGGCCAGCGCCTAGCCATGGAGGCGGTGCGTCTGGGCCTGATCCCCAACAGCGAGAAGGTGGTACCTCTGGACAACCGCCGCCTGCAGCCCATTTTGCGCCAGGTGGGCTGGCCACTCTACGAGCTGTTCGAGTGGGATCGCCGCAAGCCAGAAGCGGTGAGTCAGTTTTTCGATTACCTGGGCCTGGAGGCCATTGTTATCGCCCGCGTCGATGTCCTCACCCGCCCGGCCTCGCCGACGGAGGTGAGTCTGCGCTCCCGCAGCCGCCTGGAGCTGTGGCGGTTTGACGAGCAGGGCAACCTCGTGGCGGAGGTTCTGGCGGAAGCCAGCCGCGACCAGGTGGAGCGGGGCAACCTCAACGCTGCCGAGCTGGCCCAGCTTTACCAGATCCAGGTCACCCAAATGG
>NZ_JANSIR010000117.1:28723-58194 GCF_047462155.1 Synechococcus sp. OH2 | reverse complement strand
CCGTGGAGCTAGTTATCCCTAGCTCCCCTCGTTAGCTTAATTGGCGGGAAGCCCCGCACTGGATTTGTGAATTGGTTTACTCAACGAAGATGAGTGTCGGGAGGCATTCAGCTGCTTTCTACTGTGCTCGCCCTGAACCCTGGGAAGGGCCGACTGGGGCTGGCCCAGAGGAGAGAGGGAACGGTGGCAGGTTAAAGTAGCACTGAGAACGTTGCTGCCGTCTTAGTGGAGACTTCTCCTGCCCATGACGTCTGAACCCCACCCTCCCCAACCCACAAGGCCGGAAAGGGACAACCCGCTCCTAGCTCCCTCCACCCGCGCTGAGGCAGCGGCTGGCAACTTTCCTCCAGAGACAGAGACTGCTACTCCTGCTCCGGCTGCGATTGGGCCAGCGGGAGACCGCCGCTGGCTGCTGGGGGGGGCGCTCGCTATCTTTCTGGTAAGCCTAGGGCTACGCCTCTGGCGTCTGGCCGAGTTGCCGGCTCCAGTGTTTGACGAGGTGTATTTTCCTGAGTTTGCCCAAAATTACCTCGACGGCAAACCCTTCTACGACGTGCATCCGCCTCTGGGGAAGTACTTCATCGCCCTCAGCATCCAACTCTTTGGCCGCAACGAGTGGGGCTTTCGCTTGGCCACCGCCCTGTGTGGATCCTTAATTCCGCTTTTGCTCACCGGCTTGGCCTATCGCCTTACTTACCACGTCGGCTTTGCCCTCTTGAGCGGGGTGCTGCTCCTAACCGACGGGCTGTTTCTGGTGGAGTCTCGCTTTGGCCTGATTAACGTGTATTTGGTGGCCTTTGGCCTGGCGGCCTCGATTTTGCTCCTGAGCGGGCTAGAACGCCGTGGCTGGCAGCGGACTCTCCACCTCACTGGCTCCGGGATCCTGCTGGGGGCGGCGGCTTCGGTAAAGTGGAATGGCCTCTGGTTTGCCTTCATGTTTGCCCTGCTGGGGATCCTCGTCTGGGGGGTGGTCTGGCTGCGCCCGCAGTGGATCCCCCGCTTGGGCATTTTGATCCCAATCCGCCATCTGCGCTGGTGGCACTACGTCTTCTGCTTCGTCCTCGCCCCGCTGGCCTTTTATGCCATCCAGTGGATCCCCCACCTGCAGCTTAACCCGCAGCAGGGGCTAACCCTGGATTGGAGCTGGACGGGGATCCAGAACTACTTTCGATCCCTGGTGCTCATCAACCAATCCGTTTACAGCGGGCACCTCCATGCCGATCTCGTGGTGGATGAAAACACCCCTGTTCACCCCTATTGCTCCACCAGCTTGCGCTCCCTGGTGGCCTGGTTCCCGGCGCTGCGCCCTTGGCTGACTACCCCCTTGGCCTCGGCAGGGGCCTGGTCTTGGCCGATTATGGGCCGCCCGGTGGGCTACTACTTCAGCACCCAGGGCGATCTGTGGCGAGTCGTCCATGGCCTAGGCAATCCCTGGCTGTGGTGGCTGGGGACGGGATCCATCTTGGTACTGGTCTGGCGCGGGATCCGGCGCTTCCACGGCCTGGAAGCCTTTATCCTAATTGGCTATGCAGCCAACTACCTGCCCTGGTTTATCGTTAGCCGCTGCGTTTTCATCTACCACTACATGAGTGCTCTGGCCTTTAGCACGCTGGCCCTGGCCTGGCTGGTGCTGCTGGGCTGGCGGCACTCCCGTCGCTTCTGGCGCAGGGCGAGCATCACGGCGGTGTGCTTGGTTTTGGCGTCTTTTGTCTTCTTTTTCCCGATTTGGTTTGGCCTCCCCCTTAGCCCCAGTGGGTTCTATGCCCGCATGTGGTTTCGCCCCACGCCGACCCCGCTCTTTTGCTTTAGCCCCCAGGCCTGTGAGCGAGCACCCCTGCGCCTGCCGCCGATTCCTGGGCTGAACTGGATTTGAGGAAGGCATGGTAAGCTTTGTGCAGTTTGTTTGGGGAAAAAGCTGCGCTCCGTTGCTGGAAAACGGGGTGTGGCTTGCGAAAACCCTGTGGTGGAGGTAGTGGAAACCTATGGCCCGATCCTGCCCGAGTCCTGCCAACTCTCCCCGCCGTCCACCGGCCTACACAGGGCAGCCTGTCCCCGTCGGCGTGATTGGGGTTGGCAACATGGGCCAGCACCACACCCGCGTCTTCAGCCTGATGAAGGATGTGCAGGTTGTAGGGGTAGCCGATATCAATGTGGAGCGAGGCTTGGATGTGGCCAGCCGCCACCGCGTTCACTTCTACGAAGATTACCGCGACCTCCTGCCCCACGTAGCGGCAGTGGCCATCGCTGTGCCGACGGTTTTGCACCACGAGGTGGGCATCGCCTGCCTAGAGGCGGGGGTTCATGTGCTGATCGAAAAGCCCATTGCCGCCAGCATTGGCGAGGCAGAATCCCTGGTCAACCGCGCCGCCGATTGCAATTGCATTTTGCAGGTGGGGCACATCGAGCGCTTCAGCCCTGTTTTTCAAAGGCTGGGGCAAGTTTTGCAGCGCGAGGAACCCTTGGCCTTTGAGGCCCATCGCCTTAGCCCTTATTCCGACCGCGCCAGCGACGTGTCGGTGGTGTTTGACCTGATGATCCACGACATCGACCTGTTGCTGGAGCTGATCCCTTCCCCAGTAACCCAAATTACCGCCAGCGGCAACCGCGCCTCCAAGCTGGGCTACCTGGACTACGTCACTGCCACCCTCACCTTTGCCAACGGCGCCATCGCCACCCTCACGGCCAGCAAGGTTACCCACCGCAAGGTGCGCAAAATTGCCGTCCACTGCAAAAATGCCCTCGTGGAGGCCGACTTTCTGCACAACGAGATCTCCATCTACCGCCAGGGAGGCGGCAGCAGCAGCGACTACGGCCAGGGATCCTACCAGCGGGATTGCCTCATCGAGAAGGTTCACATCGACCCCATTGACAAGCTCCACGCCGAGCTGGAGCACTTTATTAACTGTGTGCGGGGGGGCAATCAGCCGTCGGTGGGCGGGGAGCAGGCCCTGAAGGCCTTGAAGTTGGCTTCCGAGGTGGAGCGGATTGCCTTAGATGGATGCGCCTGGAGGGAGGCCAAACCCTGCCGGAGCTTTTTGTCTTAGCTTTGCCGCCGGCATCCAGGCGGTATCTTCTGCCAGCCGGTCATGGGTGGGGAGGGCGAGGATGGCAAAGGCTTGGTGGAGAGGCAAGGTTGAGCAATCGTGGTAGAAGAGGGGTTGGCCTTGGCAATCGGCGGCCTGGTGGCAGGGATCCTAGCCGGCTTTCTGGGTATCGGCGGCGGGACAATCTTGGTGCCCCTGCAGGTGAGCTTGGGGATCCCGCCGCTGCAGGCGGTGGCCACCAGCAACTTTTCCATTCTCCTCACCTCCCTGGCGGGCAGCATCCAAAACTGGCGCATGGGGATGCTGGATCCCAAACGGGCGCTCCTGCTAGGGATCCCGGCTCTGGTTACAGCTCAGGGGGGGGCGATCCTCGCCAGTCGCCTGCCCGGCTATCTGCTACTAGCGGCCTTTGGGGTGCTGTTGCTGTCGAACATTTACCTGGTGGAGCTGCGCAAAACCGTGGTCGCCCACGCCCAAGCGTTGGAGAGGCCAGTTGTTGCTGCCGGCAGTCAGATGCCGCCGTGGCTAGCCCGCACCCTCACTGGTGGCGCTGCTGGCTTGTTGGCGGGGCTTTTCGGCATCGGCGGTGGCATCATCATGGTGCCGCTGCAGATCCTGCTGTTGCGGGAAACCCTCAAGGTGGCCATCCAAACCAGTTTGGGGGCAATTGTTCTCACGGCAACTGCCGCTACCCTCGGCCATGCGGGCCTGGGCAACTGGATGGCGAACGCTCTCGGCTTTGGAGATGGCACCATCCGCCAGAATGTGCTCTGGCTCCCGGGCCTGATCCTGGGTACAGGGGGGTTGGTCGGCGTCCAGATCAGCACCCGCACCCTGCCCAAGCTGCCGGATGAGATCGTCAGCCTGCTTTTCCGAACCTTTCTTGCTGGGCTTTCCCTCTACGTTTTTTGGCAAGCCTGGCAGAACTACCAAGCCCTGGACAACCAGTAGCAACTCCTCCCTTCAACGCCTTGCCCTCCCCTATGGGGAAAAACTCGCTGGTGGCCGCGCGTGGGAAGCGTCTGAATCTGGGTCTAGGAGGCGGGGGAAAGGCTCTCACTCGACTTGCAGAGGTCGTGGACGGGGTAGCTGCCGAAAAGCTTCAGGGTTTCTGCGATCCCTTCCAGGGCAGCGATCACCTCTGCATCCAGGTAGGGCTGGCCAACCGGGTTCTCCAGATCAACAAAGAAGACGTAGGTACCCGCCGATTTCTTGGTGGGGCGCGACTCGATGCGCGACATATTGAGGCCCCGCTCCGCAAAGACTTGCAGCGGCTTTAGCAGCGCCCCCGGCACATTGTGGGGCAGGCTGAAGGCCAAGGAAGTATGGGATCCCCCCGGTGAGGATCCACGGCGGCCCACCACCCAAAAGCGGGTGCAATTATCCGGGTGGTCGTTGATGGGACAGGCCAAGACCGGCAGTTGGTAGAGCTCAGCGGCCCGCTCTGAGGCAACGACGGCAGCGTTGGGCTGCGCTCGCAGCCGATCCAATTCTTCGGTGGTCGAGCGGGTCGGGATCAAGGTGGCCTGGGGCAGATGGGATCCCAGCCACGCCTGACATTGGGCCAAGGCTTGGGGATGGGAATAGACCTGCTCGATCTGCTCCAGCCGGGAGGCACAGCCGATGAGGGCATGACGGATTGGCAGGATCAGCGCCTGGCGAATGCTCAGCCCCTCCAGTTGCCAGAGGGCATCCAAGGTCATCGAGACCCCGCCCTCGACAGAGTTTTCCACCGGCACCACCGCCCATTCTTGCTGGCCAGTAGCCACCGCTGACAAGCAGGCGCCAATGGTGGGGTAGGGCTCCAGAGGATGGGATCCCTGGCTGTGGAGGTGGGGCTGCTCAGGACAGGCCAGCAGAGCGGCCAACTCCGTATAGGTTCCGGCAGGGCCTAGAAAGGCCACGGGCACAGGGGAGACGCTTGCAGCCATTCCTCGAAGTCAGGTATCACTGGGAGCTAGCTCTAACTCTACCGTCTCAGCATCGCTCTGTAGCAGCGGGCAGTCAGGCTCTGGACAGCGGGGATTGGCCGCCACCCTGTCCATCGCCTTCGCCACCTCCAGGCGAATTTGCCTCTGCAGCTCTTGATCCGCTTGGATAGCTTCCAGAGTGGAGATGGAGCCTTCAAAGCTGGTGGCGTAGCGAGGTGGGAGGTTGTTGAGGGCCAGGGCGGCTGCATCGTGACAGAATCTTTCGCAGGAGCAGTAGCGCTGCTGGCTTTCCAGCAGGAGCATCTCGTTTACGGCTTCGAGGACGGCTCGCTCCATTTGATTTTCCAGCCTCCTTAGGGGTTTGCGTGCCTCCATGGCTGCCTCCTTTGTAGATTCCCTTGCCGATGTAGATTCCCTTGCCGATGGCGAATGCCCCTCTAAGAGGGATCTGGCCAGCCGGAGTCCCCACAGGCCTCCTACGCTCTAGAGTACCCAGCTCCGCAAACAATGCTAGGGCTAGCGGCCTCTCCATTGACGAGTACTCTCGGCAGGCGGGCAGAAAGTCCGCACAGCAGTTCATAGGAAATAGTGCTCAACTGATCCGCCCAATCCTGGATGGATAAGCCCATCCTCTCTACGTGAGGGCCCAGCAGCTCCACCACATCGCCCACCTGAATATCCGGCCTCTCGGTTACATCCCACATGCACTGATCCATCGTGATCATGCCCACCTGCTGGATGAGGCCGCCGCGCACCCACCCTCGCAGCCAGCCGGAAAGCCGCCGGGGGATCCCATCGGCATAGCCGATGGCTAGGGTGGCAATACGACTGGGGCGAGAGGTAATGTAGCAATGCCCGTAGCTGACGCCGGTGTGGGCGGGTACGGTTTGGATGTGGGTCAGCCGCGCTTTAAGGCGCAGGATCGGCCGCAACCCCGGCACCTGCAGGTGCGGGGCAGGAGACAAGCCATAGAGGGCCAACCCCAGCCGCACGCGGGAGTAGTGAAGACGGGTGAGGGCGCCGGCGGAGTTATCCAGATGCAGGGGGGGCAAGGGATCCCCGGCCTGGCGGATCTGCTCCACCACCTGGGCAAAGCGGGCCTCTTGCTGGGCCATCACCGGAGAATCGGGCTCATCTGCTGTTGCGAAGTGGGAAAATAGGCTACAGCCTTCCAGCTCGGGGATCCGGCAGATCTGCCCCCACACGGCGGCAGCCTCCTGCCAAGGGATCCCCAAGCGCGTCATGCCTGTATCCACGTTGAGGTGGACGGGGACAGGGCGCCCAGCCCAACGGGCCACCTGGCGCAGCAGGGGAATTTGCTCGGCCCGGGTAAGGCTAACCTCCAGCCGTGCAGCCATGGCCTGCTGAAGCTCGGCCCAGGTATTCAAAGCACCCAAGACCAGGATGGGAGCCTGGAGGCCGGCTTGGCGCAGCTCGATCCCTTCTGACAGGGTGGCCACACACAGCCCCTTGGCGCCGGCAGCCATCAGCAGGGGAGCCAGCAAGCGAGCTCCATGGCCATAGGCATTGGCCTTGACCACTGCCCAGATCTCCACATTTGGGCCCAGGCGGGTCTGCAACAGACGCAGATTTTCTCGCAATTGGGCCGCGTCAATTTCCACCCATGCCCGGCTGGTCAGCAGCTCCCGCTCTGGGTTGCAATCCGGCCAGAACCCCGTCTCGCCAACGGGATCCGCCCCCTGGGATCCCTGGCCTAGGGCATCGCTCTGGGTCCACGGGGCAAACGCCGTGGCCAGAGGGCTATGCACGGCCGCCGCCAGCGCAGAAGCGCCGTCCGGCGTGGACAATTCTTGATCCACAGCTTCACCCCTCACACCAAGCCTATTCATCACTGTCAGGTTTAGCGCAAAGTCCAGCCGGGCGCCATCCACAGCAGCGGCACTTCCGGGATCCCGGCCACCTTGTTGCTTCCCAACAGTCGGGCCAGCCAGAGATTTTGCCCTTGCGGAGGCAGTCCTTGGCTCAAGAGCCGCTGCAGGGCGCGTTGGAACGGATCTCTCGCCGTTGCCGGCGACAAAGAGGGATCCCCCGTCATCCGCCGCAGATCTTCCACGGCTTCGGTATATCCTCCCAGGGCATCCACCAGGCCCAACTCTACAGCCTGCGCCCCGGTGAAGATGCGCCCATCGGCCAACTGTCGCACCCGCGCTTCATCCAAGCTTTGCCGCCGCGCGATCATCTCCGCATCCAGCACCTTTTCTGCCTCTTTTTCCGGCAAGCGCTGGCGTCCACGAGCCACATCGCGAACAAACTGGTCGAGGGTATCCTCCACCAAGTCTTGCAGCAGACGTTGCTCCTGAGGGGTAGCAGCGCGGAAAGGGGAAAGAATGTCTTTGTACTCGCCGGTTTTGAAGGTCTGCGGCTCTACGCCGTAGTTCTCGAGCAACTTGCCAAAGTTAAGGCCGCTAATGATTACCCCTATGCTGCCGGTCAGAGTACCTGGGTTGGCGTAGATCTTGTCGGCAGCACTGGCCACGTAGTAGCCGCCGCTGGCGGCAACGTCCTCCATGACGGCGATCACCGGCTTACCGGCCTCCCGCAGGGCCGTGACGGCGCGGTAGAGTTCCTGGCTGGATCCCACGGCTCCCCCAGGACTGTTGATGCGCAGCAACACGGCCTTAACGGCGCGATCCTCGATGGCTTCCCGCAGCTGATCCAAAGGAGAAGTTGGCAAACCCACCAAAGTCGAGCCCCGCGGGCCTCCGATCGTTCCCTCGATGGTGACCACCTCAATGCGATTTGCCCCTCGGGGGGCCTCTAGCCCGACGCCACCCCGAACCGACTCTGCGGCAGGTCGTGTGCCGCCAATAACAGCCGCAATCAGGCAGACCACCAGCAAGGAAGCGGCCAAAATGCGGTCAAGCTGAGATCCCTGGGTCACAAGCCCTCCAACCGTTACTGACTCCGTTCTATCACCCGGCAAGCTCCTGCGGCAGAGGGCAGGAGCCAGGTGGATCCCTGCTCTACCTACTTTCGCCATTGGACGCTCTAACCCAGCTCTTGACAAGGATCTCCTGTCTATTTAGGATGGATTCCCGTACTCTTCACCGCCAAAGCAGCTTCTACAGGCTAAAATTGCAGCCTAGAGCAGGCATAAGTCGCTTGCCCACGCTCTTGCCAGAAAGCTGCGACTGGGGCTTTAGCTCAGTTGGTAGAGCACTTCAATGGCATTGAAGGGGTCAGCGGTTCGAGTCCGCTAAGCTCCATTGGTCTGATAGCAGACGGTGGTGGACGTTTCCGAGGCCTACACCAGCCAGACCTGCACTAGGTGCGGCTCTGTCCACTCTGGGCTGCAAGGCAGCCGGGTGTTCCGGTGTCCCGTGTGCAAACACACCTTGCCGCGGGATTGGAATGGAGCTCTGGGGATCTTCCTCAGGGCGTTGCGGGATGTCGCCATCTCGTGGGGACTCCGTCCCGCTGTCGCGAACAGCGGTGTTCAGCGTGACTGTATCAGAACCTCAAAGCGTCGATCCATTCAGCCTGACGCTGCCTCAGTCCCTTGGAGACCTACGCCGATCCCTGGGCAAAGGGCCCCCGCCGTTGGATAAAGACGCGTTCAAACACCGCCGAATTATATGGTGCCAATAAAAAATGGTGCAAACTATTGGTGGGGGCGGTCTGTAGGGATCTCCAGCAGCGGTAGGGGTGTCGTGGGTGAAGAAAGGGGGCAATCGTGGCAAGCTCTCAAGGCAACCACGGGCCGGAGTTTACCTCTGGGGGGAGGGAGACGTCTTCTCGTCGCGTGCACGCTCCGCGGCGAAAAAACGGCCAAACAGATGTTCCGCTGCCAGCTCAACTCCCTGATGCGGAGCCCCCAAGACGAGAGGTGCGGCCAACAAGCCTCGATGTCACCCCAGGGCGGGCGGAGAGGAATCGGAAAGAGACCTTACAAGATCCATTCCCCAGCTTGAACCCACCGGAAAACTTCTCTATACTGCAGGGAACTTTATCCTGTACCTCCCCATCTTCATCTTCGCTTCAACCTATGCGTGCTTCCTCCTCAGGTGACTCGGATCCTACCTTTCTCGAGGCTCAAGCTGGCCAGTCGGCCAAGGACTCCGTCCCGCTGACGCGAACGGAACCGGATCCCAATCCAGAGCGGCAGTTGGCCCTGAGGCAGCGGCAGCAGTTGGAGTCACGGCTGCTTAAAGTCGAAGCAGAGCTGCAAGAACGGCTTATCCTTCAGGAAAAGCTACAAGCCGAAGTGCAGGCGCTGCGCACTCAACTGGCCGAGAGGGAACTGCAGTCTCGCAAGCAGCAACAGCAGATAGAGCTCTTGCAATTGAAAGCCCAAACGCCTGCAGACGCTGCTTTGGAAGCGGAATGCCGGGTTCTACGCCAGAAGGTGGCTGAGCAAGAAAAGACGCTGCAGGAGCGGGAACACGCCCTGCGCCAGTTGCAACAAACTTTGGCAGAGCAAAAGGTTCAGCTCTCGGAGCAGGAAGTTCAGCTGGCGGCGCGGCAACGCCTCAACGAGCGGCAGCGCCAAGACATCGAAGCCTTACAGGAGCAGATCGAGCAGCTGCGGCTGGCCCATGCCCAGGAGCGCCGTCAGTGGGAACACCGTCAGCAGGAGCTCCAGGCTTCTCTGCTGGAAGCGCAAGACCTGGCGGAAAAACGGGTGGAGATGTTACAGCGTTTCAAGGCAGAGCTTTCGTTGGCCCGCACCCAAATTGCCGAAACCCAGGCGGAGCTGAACAGCCTGCGGGCTCTGTACAACGACCAACAGGCAGCCTGGCAAGAACAGCGGGAACATCTCGAGGCGCGTCTGGCGGGCTATGCCGAGACAGAGGCAGAAGCGGAGCAGCGCTGGCAGGAACAACGTCAGGAATTGGAAGCGGCCCTGGCCGCTGCCCAGGCGCAGCTGGCTGCTTTGCAAGCTCAGCAAGAGCAATGGCGTCACGACTCCCGGGAGCAGCAACAGCAGTGGCAAGCCCAGGTCGAAGCGCTGCAAGCTGCCCTCTCCCAAGCGCAGGCGGAAATTGCCCATTGGCAGCAGGAGCACCGCCGTCTGGAGGAACAGTACGCCCAGGCCCAGCAGCGCCTTGGTGATCTGGAGCAGCGGCTCCAAGCAGCTCTGGCCCAGCTTGCCGACCAACCCACCTGGCAATCGCAATTGCGCTCTGCCCAGATCGCTGTCACCCATCTGCAGGAGCAAACAGAGGCCTTGGAGGGGCAGGTGAGGGCCTTGCAGGCGGAACGCGCCGCCCTCTCCGAAGAAAACCGCTCCCTGAGAGAGAAGTACGAGCAGCAGCAGATGCACCTGCTCAGCCTGAAGACGGCTTTGGAGCGCAAGGGACTAGACATCCCACCTCGCGCTGGTGCAGCGGATCCCAATACTGCCGACATGCCAACACGGTCTGAGTCTCTCGCCTCGCTCCAGGCCGCCAAGCCCAAGTCTGGGCTATGGACTCCGTCCCGCTTACGCGAACAGTCCCGGCCTTTGCCGGCTCGCCCCGATAAGCGGGCAGTGGATCTGCCGCGGTTTTTGCCTCGACCGTGAGGGATCCTGCTCCTCCCCGCTGGCTGGAGGTGTGGGTGGATCATCCCCACTTGGGGGGCTGCTTCACCTATCGCGTGCCAGAGGGATGGGAGCCAGAAGCGGGCGATCTCCTCAGCGTTCCCTTTGGTCCACAGGTGGCGGGGGCGCTGGCGCTGGGTTGGCGCTCGGAGCTGCCGACAGGAGTGGATCCCCAGTCGGTGCGGGAGATTGAAGCGGTGGTGGCCAAAGGGATCCTGCCCAAGGAGTTCTGGCCGCTGCTGCAGCGGGTAGCCGACTACTACCTCACCCCCCTGGCCCAGGTGGTGCGCACTGTTTTGCCGCCGGGCTTGCTGAGCCGCTCCCAGCGGCGAATCCGCCTGGTGGGATCCCCGCACGGGGAATGTTCGCCGGCTGCCCAGGCTCTGCTGCGGCTGCTCCAGGAGAAGGGGGGGGAGCTGTCTTGGCGTTACCTCCAGCAGCAGGTGCCTGGCGCCGAGGTGGCTCTGCGGGAGCTGCAGCGGCGGGGTTGGGTGGAGAGCTTCTGGCAGGAGCAGCAGGGGGGCAGGGTGAAAACCCAACAGGCGGCCACCCTAGTGGAGGACTCGCTGGAGGGGCTGAGCTTGCCCCAGCAGAAGGCGCTGCAGATCCTCAAGCAAAAGGGGGGGGAGCTGCTGCTGGTCGAGTGGGAGCGCCTAGCGGGGGTGAGCCGGTCAGTGTTGCAGAGCCTGGCCCGCAAAGGCCGGGTGCACCTCTACGAGCGACCTCTGCTGCGGCTGGGGGAGGCCGGCCGGCCTGTGGAGAAAGATTGGCCCAAGCCTCTGACACCCGCCCAGGCCGAGGCAGTGGCGGCCATTTGCCAAGCGCTGGGGCAAAACCAACGCTTTCTGCTGCACGGGGTCACCGGCTCCGGCAAGACGGAGGTCTACCTACAAGTCATTGCCCAGGTGCTGCAGCAGGGGCGGTCGGCCTTGGTGCTGGTGCCGGAGATTGGCCTTACCCCGCAACTGACGGATCGCTTTCGGGCGCGGCTGGGATCCCGCGTGTGGACTTACCACAGCGGCCTCTCGGCAGGGGAGCGCTACGACCTCTGGCGGCAAATGTTGGTCTCTGCTCCCCAGGTGGTGATCGGCACCCGCTCGGCGGTGTTTGCCCCTTTGGCCAATCTCGGCCTGATTGTTTTGGACGAGGAGCACGATGACAGCTTCAAGCAGGATCAGCCCCAGCCCTGTTACCACGCCCGTCAGGTGGCGGAGTGGCGGGCCGAGCTGGCCAACTGTCCCTTGGTTTTGGGCAGCGCCACACCGGCGGTGGAAACCTACGCCGCCCACCTGCAGGATCCGCAGCGCTGGGTTCGCCTCTCTTTGCCGCAGCGCATCCCCCAGGCGGGGATCCCGGCCACCCTGCCCGAGGTGGAGCTGGTGGACATGCGCCAGGAACTTCAGGCCGGTAACCGCAGCATTCTCAGCCGCCGCCTGCAACAAGCTCTGCAGGAGACGCTGGACAGGGGGGAACAGGCCATCCTCTTTGTTCCCCGCCGCGGCTACAGCACCTTTGTCCTCTGTCGCAGTTGCGGCTTTGTCCTCACCTGCGCCCATTGCGATGTCTCCCTCACCTTTCACGTGGAGGGCGGGCAAGAGCTGCGCTGTCACTACTGCGGCGCCCGCCAACCCCACCCCCAGCGCTGCCCTGCCTGTGGCTCGCCCTACCTCAAGCACTTCGGCACTGGCACCCAGAAGGTGGTGGAGGTGCTGCAGCAGCACTGGCCGCAGCTAGGGATCCTGCGCTACGACAGCGACGCCACTCGCCGCAAGGGATCCCATCGGGACTTGCTGGAGCAGTTTCGCAGTGGCCAAGCGCAGGTGCTGGTGGGCACCCAGATGCTTACCAAGGGGCTGGATATGCCCCAGGTGACGCTGGTGGGGGTGATGGCCGCCGACGGGCTGTTGCACCAACCTGACTACCGCGCTGGCGAGCGCACCTTTCAGCTCCTGACCCAGGTGGCGGGCCGCTCAGGACGGGGATCCTTGCCAGGCCAGGCGATCATCCAGACCTACCTGCCAGAGCACCCGATCCTAGCAGCGGTGCTGGCCCACGACTACGAAGGGTTTTTGCAAGCCGAGCTGCGCCAACGCCAGGAAGGGGGCTATCCCCCCTATCGGGCTTTGATTTTAATTCGCCTAAGCAGCACCCGCCTGGAAGCGCTAGAGCGCTATTGCGAGCGGGTGGCCACACGTCTGCAAGGGATCCCGGCGGAGGTGTTGGGGCCAGGGCCGGCCCAAGTGGAGCGGGTTGCCGGCCGCTACCGCTGGCAGATCCTGCTCAAACAACTTCCCGATCAGCCCTGGGATCGCGCCCGGATCGATGCCCACCTGCACAGCGCCCTTGGACACCTCCCTCAAGGGATCCGCGTCAGTCTCGATGTGGATCCGCTGCGGATTCTCTAGGGGTGGCAGTTCTGGAGAGGCATTGAGTTTGCCCTGACGCCTGATGGCTCCAACCTGTTCTATAGTCGTTTAAGCTTCGTTTCAGCTTAGGGATCCCCAACGGGCTTGAAGTCCGGCGTTAGGCGGGATCCCGGTCAGGCTACCAGTTTCAATCCTGGGAGGAGAAGGATTTGTGGCCTATCGTGTAACGTTGATCCCCGGCGATGGCATCGGCCCGGAAGTAACCAAGGCGATGACCACGGTTTTGGAGGCCACCGGGGTTGAGTTGGAGTGGATCCCGGTGGAGGCGGGAGTAGAGGTAATCGAAAAGTACGGCACCCCTCTGCCGCCGCAGGTGCTGGAGTCGATCCGAGAAACCAAGCTGGCCATCAAAGGGCCCATCGGCACCCCCGTGGGCACCGGCTTTCGCTCGGTGAATGTGGCCATCCGCAAAGAGCTAGACCTCTACGCCAACCTGCGTCCGGCCAAGTCCATCCCTGGCGTCAAAAGCCCTTTTCCAGACGTGGATTTGGTGGTGGTGCGGGAAAACACCGAGGATCTCTACGCTGGGATTGAGTTCGAGCGAGGCACCCCCGAAGCAGCCCACGCTCGCGAAGAGATGATGCGTCTTTCCGGCAAGTTCATCCGCGAGGGATCTGCTCTTGGCATCAAACCCATCTCAGAGTTTGGCAGCCGCCGCATTGTCAAGTTTGCTTTTGAATATGCCCGCCAAAACGGCCGCAAAAAGGTAACGGCCGTTCACAAAGCCAACATCATGAAGTTTACCGACGGCCTGTTTTTGCAGGTGGCGCGGGAGGTGGCCCAGGAGTACCCCGACATCGAGTTTGAAGATCGCATCGTGGACAACATGTGTATGCAATTGATGCAGAAGCCGCAGCTCTACGATGTGCTGGTGCTCACCAACCTTTACGGGGACATCATCTCCGACTTGTGCGCCGGCATGATCGGCGGGCTGGGGGTGGCGCCAGGGGCCAACATCGGGGATGGCATTGCGGTTTTTGAGGCCATCCACGGCTCGGCGCCCAAGTATGCCGGCCAAAACAAGGTCAACCCCTCTGCCCTTATCCTCTCCGGGGCCATGATGCTGCGCTACCTGGGCGAGCGGGAAGCCGCCGCGAGGGTAGAAGCGGCAGTGCGGTCGGTCATTGCCGAAGGCAAATACGTCACCTATGACCTGGCGCAAGGGGATCCCGTCGGCACGCAAGAGATGGCTGAGGCCATCGCCGCTCGCGTGCAAGAGATGGCCCCCCGCGAGTCCTAGCTCCCCTCTCTCAAGGGGTGAGGGCTCAATAGCCCAAAACCGGATCCACCACCCCCAGCAAAGGTTCCCCCAGCCGAAAGCGGCGCACATTTTCCCGCACCCGCTCGGACAAGGCCGGGACAATCATGGCATCGGTAATGGCTGTGTGGGGGGTAATGAGGCAATTGGGCAAGCTCCAGAGGGGATGCCCAGCCGGCAAGGGCTCAGGATCCGTGACATCCAAGGCGGCCCCGCGAATCACCCCCTGTTGCAGAGCGGCCACCAAGTCGGGGGTCACGATGTGTTTGCCTCTTGCCACATTCACCAGCCAACACTGGGATCCCATCTGCTCCAGCTCCCGCCGGCCGATGATCCCCTCTGTTTCCGGGGTGAGGGCCAAGGCCAGGATCACCACATCTGCCCCTGCCAGCACCGCCTGCCGCTCTGCCAGCGTCACCACCCGGCTGGCTCCTGGCAAGGGATCCGCCCTGCGCCGCACCACGTCAACGGAGCACCGGAAAGGCTGTAACAACTGGATCAGCGCCTGGGCAATGCCCCCCGCCCCGAAGATGACTACGCGGCTGCCCCAGAGGCTGGTGCCGGATCCCGGCTGCCAAGTCTGGGCCAAAGCGCGGATCTTCAGATCCCGCAGGCCGGCCAAGGTGAGGGCCAGGGCATGTTCGGCCACCGCCTGAGCGTACACCCCCTTACCGCAGGTCCACACATAGGCGGGATCCAAAACCCCTGCCTGGGCAAAAGGTTCCACTCCTGCCCAGGGTAATTGCACCCAGCGGATCCCCTTTCCTTCGGCAAGACACTGCTTGAGCTTGGGCACGTCAAAGGCATCTGCCCACACCAGCGCCTCCGCTTCGGCCAGCGGCACCAGCTCGCCACCCCCTGCCAAAACGGCCTCTTGCAGCCAAGGACGCAGATCCCCAGGTTCGACGGCAATACGCCTGCCTTGGATGCCCATCGGAGCGCTTGAAGAAGACTTTCCCTTTGCCAGGATATCGCCGGCAGAAGGGGAAAAGCCTCAAAAGCCGCCCTCGGCTGCAACTGTTAAAGGATCCCAAAGGGAGGATGGGAAGGACTGCCGGAATTGCTAGGTTGGGGACTAGTGCCCTCGGTTGTTGTTCTTTGTGCTGTCATGAGCCTTTCTGAGTTTTTAACCTTGGTGCTGCTGCTCTTTCCGGGCATTTTGCTCTCTTTAATTTTGATGGCCACCTTTGCCGCCGGCGGATAGGAGCTATCACCAGTGTCGTCGGCTGGAGGAGTAGTCGTTATCAAATAGCAAAATCAAATAGCAAAAAAAACGTTTCTCTACGTTGTTATTGCTATACAACGCTGTCGCGAACGCACCACCCTAACTCCCCTCTCCCTCTGGGAGAGGGGCCGGGGGTGGTCGCCTATAGCGGCCTGGAGCGCTCAGGTGAGTGGCAAAGTGTCTTAATCTGGTTTGAAGCGACTTAGCTCCAAGAGGCTAGAGCAACAACGAGAGGGGCTGGTGAAGAGGGTTGCTTTGCCTAAAACCTTGGCCGCTGTGGGAGCGACTCTCCTCCTGCTCAACAGCCCGGTTGCCTCTGCCCAGACGCTCCTCGACTGGCAGCCTGTGCGGGTGGTGCAGGGGATCCCTTTGTACCAAGAGGAAGTCTGGATTGGGGACGATCGGATCCCGGTTGCCATCGTGGTCATTTCCCTTACAGCGGGCCAACTGCGCCCCATCTGGGCCAATCCTGCCAGTTTGGTGGGTCTGGGGGAGCTGTCTTCCTTTGGCCCTGAACAGGGAGCCGTGGCGGCCATCAACGGCGGTTTTTTCAATCGCAACACCCGCCAGCCGCTGGGAGCCATTCGTCGGGATGGCCGCTGGATCTCCAGCCCCATCTTAGGCCGTGGGGTCATCGCTTGGTCGGATGGGACGGCAGGGCAATCCGTGCGCTTTGCCCGTTTGCAGATGCAGGCAGAGCTGCGCAACGACCTTGGGGATCGGATCCCGCTGGTGGGCATCAACAGTGGCTACATCCTGCCCGGAGTTGCCCAGTACACCCCTGATTGGGGATCCACCTACACCACCCAAACGGATGGTGAAATGCTCCTGATGGTGCGGCAGGATCAGGTGCAAGACATTCTGCCGGCAGGCCTGGCCGGTAGTTTGACGGTGCCGATCCCTCCCAACGGCTACGTATTGGCAGCGCGGGGTCTGGAAGGTGCCCTGGAAGCCGGCAAACTGATCGCGGGGGATCGCCTCAAGTTGAGCTGGACTGTGGATCCGCCAGAGCTGGCCGCCTACCCCCACATGCTAGGGGCAGGGCCGCTCTTGCTCTTGGACGGCCAAGTGGTTCTGGATGCCCAATTAGAGGGATTTCAACCCCTCTTCCGCCGCCAACGGGCTGCCCGCAGTGCTGTCGGTCAACTGGACAACGGACATTTGCTGTGGGTGACCGCCGGCAATGCCCAGGAAAACCAAGGGCTCACCCTGCTGGAGATGGCGCAGTTGATGCAGCAATTGGGCTGTCGCCATGCCCTGAACTTGGATGGGGGCAATGCTTCCACCTTGGTGCTGGGGGGAGAAACCGTCAATTTGCAACACCGACACCCAGAACAACGCACACCCCGAGTTCACAACGGCCTAGGGTTTTTCCCCAGTCCAAGTCGGTGATGGAGAACCGAAGCCCACCTTTTCTAGCGGCGGGACAGAGAAAAGTCCTTTCCAGGGATCGAGAGTGGGATCCCCAGGCTTCCTGGCTGCTTGAATGAGGGATCAGGCTTACTCTAGGTTTGCATCTACCCTCGGCAGGAGAAGACTTCTCAAGAACAAAGATCTCCCCTCACCCCCAGAGGAAGGACTCGGCTCCAGTTGCACAACGGGATCCCGCCAATCTCAGAACCCAAGGCTCTAGAGCTTGTATAGGTTAGCCTTACGTGGGATCCAAACTGAATGGCCAATGCCTATTTCTCGTGATAGAAATAGAGATTAAACTGAGAACAAAAAATTAGCCTTGAGATCGACCAGAAAAATAATTGAAGAGATAACTTGGCGAAAAATAGTTCCAGGATATAGAGGTTACATAATTCTTTGCGTCCCTTCTCAAAAAATATCGTTGATAAGTTATTTTTGATGAAGGCAATTAATGGATTTGCATTTCGTCGCTTTCGAAGTTAGAAACTAAGTTTAAGTTTTTGGACTTGCAGTCACACTTTTTCCAAAGTGAAGTCGAGACAACATGGGGGGCTCTCCGGCTCCTAGCCGAATAGATCCCCCGCTGGGCAAGGCTTTTGAGATGAGCAGAGCTTCGCCGCCATCTGGTGGCCAGGCCGCCGATATCGGTATTCCTGTTTGCAAGAGCTCATCTCATTCGGAAAACATTGATTCCTTGCTTGCATTTTTATAAGATACTTTTGTGCTTAAGTAAAATACCTCTACACTCAGATTTTTGTTTGGACTTGAACGTTAATTAAGATTTTGTTCAAAAGCTTTTCTTTTGGGCTCCTGCCTCTTGTGCCAAAAAGCTAGGATGGGCAAGGATTGTGTTTTCTGTCACTCTATTTGAGAAGATTTGTATGCCGGCCAGAAGCAAAACCAACTCGTTGACGGATACGCACAGGTGGTGTTTCATGGAATCCATAGCCAATGCTCTCCACCACTTGTAGGCCCTGTGAACCTAGGGCCTAGTTCCTTAACCCACTTGCGAGATCAAGCCGTGGTTTGCACTGCCTCTCCGAATCCTATGCCCTCCCCCAAGGATGCTGTTCCTGCGGCCCGGGTTAAGCAGCCTGCCGCTCACGACCGTTTCCTGCAGAGGGATGGAGCCTTCTCCACCCAGTTGATCCCCCAGGGATCCCTGCAGCTCTACACCCATCCCAGCCGGGGTATGTTCACGCCTGTGATGGCTCAGGCGCTGCGCTTGGCTGGCCAGGGGACGCGGGTGTTGATCGTGCAATTTCTCAAGGGTGGGATCAACCAGGGGCCAGAAAATCGTCTTTTGCTGGGCAGCTCTCTGGAGTGGGCCCGCTGTCGTCTGCACCGCTGCATCGATACGCCTCACCTGGAGCCAGAGGAGCGGCGGGCTCTGGATGAGCTGTGGCAATTTACCCAGGAGGCGGTCAGGAGTGGCCGTTATGGCTTGGTGGTGCTGGACGAGTTGGGCCTGGCCATCAGGCTGGGCTTGATCCCGGAGGCGCAGGTGCTGGATTTGATCGATCAGCGCCCAGTCTGGATGGACATAGTCATCACCGGGCCAGAGATGCCGGATTCTCTCCTGGAACGCGCAGATCTGATCACCCAGCTACGCCAACGGCGGGATCCAGTCCTCACTCCTCCTTCTCCAGAGGGCGGCCCCCGCCGAGAATAGATCCCTCGCGGGTCAGCAGCTCTTAGCTTTGCCATCAGTGACTGCGCTCTCTTTCCCAAACTCTCTGGCCTGTCGGGCAGCCTGTTGCAGCCATGTTAAAAAACGACCGCTGGATCTACGAGCAAGCGCAGCGGGGGATGATCGAGCCATTTTGCCCTGAGCTGGTGCGTCGCGTGGAGTGGAACGGCCAGACGCGGCCCGTCTTGAGCTATGGGCTCTCTTCCTACGGCTACGACATTCGCCTGTCGCCAGTGGAGTTCAAGATCTTCCGCCACGTGCCCGGCACAGTGGTGGATCCCAAGCGGTTTAACCCCAAGAACCTGGAGGCGGTGGAGCTGCACCACGATGAGATGGGGGATTACTTCATCATTCCTGCCCACTCCTACGGGCTGGGTGTCTCCCTAGAACGGCTGCAAGTTCCGGACAACATCACTGTCATCTGCATCGGCAAGTCCTCCTATGCACGGGTAGGGCTGATTGCCAATCTGACCCCAGCCGAGGCGGGGTGGCGGGGCTATCTCACCCTGGAGTTCTCCAACGCTTCTAGCGCCGACTGCCGCGTGTATGCCAATGAAGGGGTGGTGCAGCTTCTCTTCTTGGAAGGGGATCCCTGCCAGACTACCTACGCCGACCGCCAGGGCAAGTACCAAGATCAGCCGCAGCAGGTGGTGGTGGCCAAGGTTTAGTTGACTTGCTTCCCTCTCGGCAGAGAAGGGGATAAGACCACGGTAAAACCCGGCGGATGGGCAAGGGGGAGCCCAGGGGGCTATACTGAATGGCTGGGGATCCCCTTTTAACCTGTTGCGGTAGTAGTGCAGAGCTCTTTAAACGATCCTTCTTTGGCGGCTACTTCTCCTGGCAGCCCCGGTGAGCATAATCCAGATTGGCTTACCGCTTCCTACGATTACATCCTTCCTCCCGACCGGATTGCCCAAACCCCTGTGGAGCCGCGGGATCAGGCGCGGATGCTGGTGGTGTACCCAGATAGGCATGAGCACCGCCGCTTCTGCGACCTGCCTGACTACCTGCAAGCCGGAGATCTCTTGGTTCTCAACGACACCAAGGTGATCCCGGCCCGGCTGTGGGGAGCCAAGGTCTTGCCGGAAAAAGACTCTTTTGGGGCACGGGTAGAGGTTTTGCTGCTGGAGCCTGAGTTGCCAGGGATCCCAGCTAACACCTTCCAGCAGGAGCAGATCTGGCGGGTCTTGGTTAGACCAGGCAAGCGGGTCAAGGTGGGGGATCAGATCCGGTTTTGGGATCAGCAGGGATCCCCGGCGGAACTGATGGGCACGGTACTTGCTGTGGATGCGGAGACTGGTGGCCGGGTGATGCGGTTTACCTGGGAAGGAGCGGATCCGTTTGAGAAGATCTTGGAGCGGGTGGGGCGGATCCCGCTTCCCCCTTACATCAAGGCTGCCCACACCCTTAATCCGGCGGAGGCGGGAGTCCGACCTGAAGACTATCAAACTGTTTGGGCTAGGCAGCCAGGCTCGGTGGCCGCCCCCACCGCCGGGCTGCACTTTACCCCCCAGCTCTTGGAGCGCCTGGCCCAAAAGGGGATCCAAACCGCCTTCATCACCCTGAACATTGGCCTAGGCACCTTCCGCCCCGTGGAGGCAGAACGAGTCACTGACCACCACTTGCACAGCGAGTGGCTCAAGGTGCCGGCGGAAACAGTAGCTGCCGTTCGGGCAGCCCAAGCGCAGGGAAGGCGGATGATTGCCGTGGGAACAACCGTAGTGCGGGCGCTGGAAACGGCAGCCCTCTCCGGCACCCTGCAGCCCTGGCAGGGGAAGAGCGACCTCTTCATCTACCCTGGCTACTGCTGGCGGGTGGTGCAGGGCCTAATCACCAACTTCCACCTGCCCCGCTCCAGCCTAATGATGTTGGTGGCAGCGCTGATTGGGCGGCAGAGGCTACTGGATCTCTACCAAGAGGCTATTGAGCAGGGCTATCGCTTCTATTCCTTTGGGGACGGCATGCTGATCCTGCCCTAAGGGGATCGTCAGGCGGCTTGGGCAGGCCGGTCTTGGCCAGTGGCAAACCACCTCTGTAGGCGCTCCCATTCCACTTGGGGGTAGCCATCCACTGCCCAGTTGGCCCGCCGCTGCAGCATGTGCAAAGGAAAGAAAGTGGCCAGGGCCAAGACCGGGATCCCTTGGGAGCGAGCTGCTTGCATGCCGGCGTAGGTGGCTTCAAAGCTCAGGCACTCCTGAGGGGAGAGCCCCATCCGCTCTAGGAGCAGACGGTGCAGCTGCCCTGAACCCAGGTCGGGATCCATCTCCTCGCCGGTCACACGGTACCGGAAATGGTCGGTCAGCCGGGCCAGGAGCGGACAGGGGAAGCGTTCTAGAAAAGCCTCCACCTCAGCAGCAGCGTGGCCGCTCACTAGGCCCACCTTGAGCTGCAGCCGCTCCAGCCTCTCTAGAGTCTCCACCAAGCCGGGGACAAGAAGGGATCCCTTCTGCTCCTGCAACGCCTGCCGGTAGTACAGGGCCTTGCGGTGCAGCAACTCTTCTCGCTGCTTGGGGCTGAGCACCCGTCCCTGGGCTTGCCAAAGGGCGGGCAGGCGCTCCCGATCGGATCGGCCTAGGTAGTGCAGCCGGTAGAGCTCCTTTTGGGCAGGGGATCCTAGATCCCAGGGACGCAAGTTCTCCTCCAGCAGCACCTGGTTGATGGCGGAGAGGTGCAGCCCCTCATCGTCGGCCACTATGCCGCTCCAGCTTAGGATCACCCCTTGCAGCGCCATAGGAGAACCTCTTCCGCCCTTCTCTTGCTTGATCCTTAGGATCACTCTGAACAATTCCGAGAAGCTGGGATCCCTGCGCGGGCAGGAGGAGCCATGAAGCTGGGGGGAATGGATTCGGGGACGTGCCTATGCAGGATCTCGTCGATGGCCTGCCTTGCCTCCGCCTCCAGCGACCAGCCCCAAACTCCGGCTAGGTCATCCAACTGCTGGCGTTTGCGCGCTCCCCACAGGATTGCACTCACTCCCGGCTGATCCAAGAGCCAGCGCACCGCCAACTGAGGCAGGGTTTTGCCGTAGCGCTCCCGTGCCAGCTGGCTCAGCTCTTCTACTGCTTGTAAGTACTGGGAGTAGCGAGGTTCCACGAACTTGGGATCGATGCCGCCGCGCAGATCTCCAGGCGGAGACTTGGTTTGGGGCGTCAGCCGTCCCCCCAACAGTCCCCGGCAGAGGGGGCTGTAGATCAGCGTAGCAATGCCGTTAGCCCGACAGTAGGGCAGAACGTCCGCTTCAATCTGGCGCTCAAACAGGTTATAGGGCGGCTGGACGGTGTGCAGGGGAGCCACCTGGCGAAAGCGCTCCATCTGCTGAGGAGAAAAGTTGCTCACCCCAATGGCACGGATCTTGCCCTCCTGCAGCAGGCGGTAGAAAAAGGCGGCCGTTTCCTCCAAAGGTTCTAGGGGATCTGGCCAATGCACCTGGTAGATGTCAATCACCTCCGTCTGCAGGCGGCAAAGGGAGTTTTCCAGATCCTGAGCTAGCCAACTTAGGCTGCAGTTGCGCACCACCTTGCCGTTAGTCCACTGCAGGCCGGCCTTGGTGGCAATGACCACGCGATCCCGGCAGCCGGCATCCCGGATGGCCCGTCCCAAAAGCCTTTCCGAAAGGCCGCGGCCATAGGCCGGGGCTGTGTCAAAGAGGGTAATACCTAGGTCAATAGCCTTGCGGAGGGTGGCATAGGCCTCCTCAGGGTCTGCTGGCCCCCACCAATCCCCGGTCATGCTCCAGGTGCCCAGCCCCACGCGGCTAAGTTTTAGACCTGTCTCGGCAAGCGTGACAAACTCCATGGCAACTTCTGTAAAGAGGATCCGGTTTCAGGATGCTAACAGGCGCCGGGAGAAGACAAAGCCGGTTGCGCCTAGCTGCTGGTGGAAAAGGAGGCTGGGCTTTTGCCTCTACTTTTCTAACTAGAGGCTCAGTAGAGTGGGGATTGAAAAATTCCCACCGGAATGGCCCGATGAAGTCCATTTTCCCTCTCTGCCTGGCCGGGGGCAGCGTTCTGATCTGGGGATCTCTGCTGTCTGCGCAGGCACAGGTGATCACGCCCCTTTTTCCAGAAACTTCCCGAACTCCTATCCCGCTGCCCCCCAGCCAGGATATTCCCACCTTGCCGATTGTGCCGGATCCCCGGCCTGTACCGACGACATCCCCCCGGCCAAGGCCGCTGCCGACGGGGACTTTTGAGGAGATTAGCCGCTACTTCCGCGATCTCAACCGGGCCAAGAACTTAGCCCGCCAAGCGGCTGAAATTGCCAACGGGGGCTTGCAGCGCTACCGCGCTGAGGCCTCTATGCACGGGGCAGCCATCGATGCACCGTTTGAAGAGTTCGCAGATGCCTGGATCTTCACCTTCCGAGGCGGCGAGCCTGGCTTTACTCAGCCCAGCATCGAAACCCAGGTGCGGGTGGATCGGCGCACCTTCCAGACCACCATCCTCTACAACGGCCCCATCCGTTCTCTGCGCTAATGGGATCCCCGCCATCCCTGGCATAATCAAAAGAGGGCAAGGGATGCGGGAGATGACCAAGTTTGTCTTCATCACTGGCGGAGTGGTCTCCAGCATTGGCAAGGGGATTGTGGCGGCCAGCCTGGGGCGTCTGCTCAAGTCCCGCAACTACACTGTGTCGATTTTAAAGCTGGATCCCTACATCAACGTGGATCCCGGCACCATGAGCCCCTACCAGCATGGGGAAGTGTTCGTCACCGACGACGGCGCCGAGACCGACTTGGACTTGGGCCACTACGAGCGCTTCACCGACACCAACATGTCCAAGCTCAACAACGTTACCACCGGCGCCATTTACCAGGCGGTGATCTACAAGGAGCGGCGGGGCGACTACCAGGGCAGCACAGTGCAGGTGATCCCGCATGTTACGCAGGAGATCAAGGAGCGCATCCGGCGGGTGGCCCGCGAGACCAACCCCGACGTGGTGCTGGTGGAGGTGGGGGGCACGGTGGGGGACATCGAGTCGCTGCCCTTCTTGGAGGCCATCCGCCAATTTCGCAAAGACGTGGGCCGAGCCAACGTGGCCTACGTGCACGTGACCCTGGTGCCTCTCATCAGGGCGGCGGGGGAAATGAAAACCAAGCCCACCCAGCACTCGGTCAAGGAGCTGCGCTCGATCGGGATTCAGCCGGACGTGCTGGTGTGCCGCTGCGAGCAGCCCCTGCCCCGCGGCCTCAAGGAGAAGATCTCTGAGTTTTGCGACGTGCCGGTGGAATGTGTCATCCAGGCCCAGGATGCCCCCAGCATCTACGATGTGCCTTTGGTGCTGGAGCAAGAGGGTTTGGCCCAGCGGGTTTTGCAGATCCTCAACTTGGATCCGCAGCAGCCGGATCTGCGCGAGTGGGAGCTCTTGGTGCAGCGGCTGCACCACCCTCAAGAGCGGGTAGAAATTGCCATTGTCGGCAAATACGTGCGCCTCACCGATGCCTACCTCTCAGTGGCGGAAGCCCTGCGCCATGCAGGCCTGGCCCTCAATGCCGGCGTTACCTTGCGCTGGATCTCTTCTGAAGAAGTTGAGGAGCGGGGGCCGGCAGCCCTGCTGGCCGGTGTGGACGGCGTGGTGGTGCCGGGGGGGTTTGGTAGCCGCGGCATCGAGGGTAAGGTAGCCACCATCCGCTACGTGCGCGAGCAAGGCATCCCCTTCCTAGGGCTGTGCCTGGGCATGCAGTGTGCGGTGATCGACTGGGGATGCCACATTGCCGGTCTAGAGCGGGCCAACAGCTACGAGTTTGATCCCGACACCCCCCACCCCGTCATTAGCCTGTTGCCAGAGCAGAAAGATGTGGAGCACTTGGGGGGAACCCTGCGCCTGGGCCTCTACCCCTGCCGCATTCTGCCTGACACCCTGGCGGCCAAGCTCTACGGCGAGGCCATCATCTACGAGCGCCACCGCCATCGCTACGAGTTCAACAACGCCTACCGCAGCCTGTTCTTGGACTCCGGCTACGTCATCAGCGGCGTCTCGCCCGATAACCGCCTGGTGGAAATCATTGAGCTGCCCAGCCACCCCTTTTTCATTGCCACCCAGTTCCATCCCGAGTTTCGCTCCCGCCCCAATCGCCCCCATCCCCTCTTTTTGGGGCTGATTGAAGCCGCCCTGCGCAGCCGTTCCCGGCCGCAAGCCTTGCAGTTGCAGAACACAGGCTAGGGCATTGGGGTTGATTCAAGAGTTGTCGTTTCCAGCGCGCTATGCCCCGCCACCGGAAGAAGTCGGATTTGCCAAGCAAAATCTGCCTCACCTGCGGCAGGCCCTTTACCTGGCGCAAGAAGTGGGCCGACTGCTGGTCGGAGGTGAAATACTGTTCTGAGCGGTGTCGCAACCATCGCTCCAAGGGATCTCTTCCGGCTGATGCCTAGGGCGGATACTGGGATCCTGACGGAGGGGGAAGGGTTGTCGATGCGGTTTCTCAAGTGGTTGCTGCACAATCCCCACGAAGCGGAGGAGGAGGATCCCTTTCTGCGGGCCATTACCCGCCTAGAAAGTCTGATCTCGAAGCTGCTTTCCATCTTGATGATCGGGCTGATTGGGGTGGCCGTGGTGGATTTGGCCCGCTTCCTGGTGGCTGATCTGCTGCAGGAGCCGACTGGCTTTTTCTCTACCACTTTGATCGAGATCTTCGGCCTCTTTTTAAATGTTTTGATTGCGCTGGAGATTCTGGAGAACATTACCGCCTACTTGCAAAAGCAGGTGGTGCAGGTAGAGCTGGTGATTGTGACTTCTTTGATCGCAGTGGCGCGCAAGATCATTATTTTCGATTTTGAGAAGCTGGGGGGCCTGGATCTCATTGGGCTGGCAGCGGCGACGCTAGCCCTCTCCATCAGCTACTGGCTGGTGCGACGAGCCAAGCCTTGATCCCTGTCGAGCGAAGGGCGGGCCTGGACAAATCCTGATAGGATAGGGGCGGAGCTTTCTGGCAAGAGAGATGCGCGTGCCCTCGGGGGTTGCCCACCTGTTGAAGCTAGCTGTGCTGGCGGTGCTGCTTTGGGTGGGATCTGGCTTTCTTCCCGCTCTGGCCCGTCCGCATTCTTCTTACGATTTGCTCCTAGCACAACAGTTGGGCAAAACCGTGAAAACCTACAACAGTCCTCCGCCAATGGTCATCGACCCGGCCAAGTCCTACACGGCCACGCTGGAGACCACCGCCGGCACGATGGTTCTGGAGCTGTTCCCGCAGGAAGCTCCCTTTGCTGTCAACAATTTTGTCTTCTTGGCCCGGGATCATTTCTACGACGGCGTCATCTTTCACCGGGTCATTCGGGGCTTCATGATTCAGGGCGGGGATCCCACTGGCACAGGTCGGGGTGGGCCAGGCTACCGCTTTCCCGATGAGCCAGTGCGGCGCCCCTACACGCGAGGGACTTTGGCCATGGCCAATGCTGGCCCCAACACCAATGGCAGCCAGTTCTTCATCATGCATGCCGACTACCCGCTGCCTCCTCACTACACCATCTTTGGACAACTGATCGAGGGGGAAGAGGTGTTGGATAAAATTGCCACGGCGCCCACGGGCCCTCAGGATCGCCCCTTGAACCCGGTTGTGATCAAGTCTGTTCGCATCTCGGAATCAGACTAGGTTGGGCCAATCCGGCGAAACAGTTTGGTTAAATTAACTTGGCCTCTGGCCCCATTTTTGCAACTTGCTCTATGGGGGACTCAGTTATGGAGTTCGCTAGGCCCCGGCGAATGTCCCCCCGCATTCTAGTTCTGGATTTTGATGGTGTGCTCTGCGACGGACGGTCGGAGTACTTTGCTTCTTCCTGTCGAGTTTGTAGTCAGGTGTGGGGTTTGGCCCCTGCCCAGTTGGAGCCATTGCGCCCTGCCTTCGACCGCCTGCGACCCCTAATCGAGATTGGCTGGGAGATGCCTCTGCTGCTGTGGGGGCTACAGCAAGGGATCGCCGAAGAGGACTTGCGCCAAGACTGGCCCGGCTGGCGGCAGCGGTTGTTGCAGCAGGCGGGGGTTTCCGAGCGGGCTTTGGCCCAAGCTCTGGATGAGGTGCGGGATCGCTGGCTGGCAGAGGATCTCCAGGGCTGGCTGGGGCTGCACCGCTTTTATCCAGGGGTAACGGCCTGGATGCGCCAGATCCAGGCTGCCGGCGAGCCGCGCCTGGCCATTCTCAGTACCAAAGAGGGGCGGTTTATCCAGCAGCTTTTGCTCCGCGAAGGGATCCAACTGCCACGCCACCGCATCCTGGGCAAGGAGGTGCCCGCCCCCAAGGCCACCACCCTCCAGCGGCTGCTAGCAGCGACCCAGGTAGCGCCTGAGGAACTCTGGTTTGTCGAGGATCGCCTGCAGACGCTGCGCCAGGTGCAGAGCGTACCGGAACTGGAGCAGGTGCTCTTGTTTTTAGCCGAATGGGGCTACAACCTGCCCGAGGAGCGGGAAGCGGCCGCTCGGGATCCCCGTCTCCATTTGCTCAGCCTAGAACAGTTTTGCCAGCCCTTTGAGCAGTGGTTGGCCCTGCCTGTTCCTTCCCCTCGCCTTGCTGTCAGCCCGGCCAGCCCGGAAGACTTCACCCCTACCCGGAAACGCCCGGAAGCCGGTTTGGCCTCGCTGGTGCTGACCTTGGTGGAGCTGCTGCGGCAGTTGATGGAAGCTCAGGTGGTACGCCAGATGGAAGCCAATCGCCTCTCTGCAGAGCAAATTGAGCGGGCCGGCAGCAGCCTGCAAGCCCTGCGAGAGCAAATTCGGCAACTCTGCGCCCTGCTGGAGATCGACCCAGCGGATCTCAACCTGGACTTGGGAGATCTGGGCTCTCTCTTGCCCCGCCAGGGGGACTACTACCCCGGCCAACCCCACGGCGAGGGATCCCTGCTGGAACTCCTGGATCGGCTGATTAACACCGGGATTGTTATCGACGGCGAGATCGACCTGGGCTTGGCGGACTTGGATCTCATCCATGCCCGCCTAAAACTGGTGCTCACCTCTAGTGCCAAGCTCTAGCGGGGCTGTGATCAAGAGTGGCCTGAGCATTGAGAGTCTTGATTGAGATGATTGGGAGAAGCCATGCCTGAAGCGAGAAGAGAACCCAGAAATCGCGGTATGCTGGCTTTGAATCCCGTTAATCTCTCTTCATAGTCTTCTCCTATGGATGTCTTCGCCCCAACCGGAAACCTGCATGCCGACGCCATTTGGCCAGAGGTGGTGGTCACCCTCACGCTGTTGATTGTCTTGGTGGTGGATCTGGTGGGTGGGTCGGCGGCGCGCAAAAGTCTGCCGGCCCTCTCCCTCTTCGGCTTGATCGGAGCCTTGGTGACCTTGGTGTTGCAATGGCAGCAGCCCCAGTTGGAGAGCTTCTTGGGCAGCTTTGCCGCGGATCCAATTAGCATTCTCTTCCGCGGCCTGGTGGTGGCAACGGCAGCTCTGACGGTGATGATGGCGGAGCGCTACATCGCCCAGGCGGGGACACCCACCGGCGAGTTTTATGTGTTGCTCCTCACCGCCACCTTGGGGGGCATGTTCCTCGCCGGGGCGACGGATTTAATCATGGTGTTCGTCTCCTTGGAAACGCTGGGCATTGCCAGCTACCTGATGGCCGGCTACACCAAGAGGGATCCGCGTTCTTCCGAAGCGGCCCTGAAGTATCTCTTGACCGGTGCTAGCAGCACGGCCATCTTCCTCTACGGCATGTCGCTGCTCTACGGCCTGTCGGGGGGGCAGACCCAATTGGCGGCGATCGCGCCCTACCTGGCCAATGCCGGCTTGGCAGGGATCCTTGCCTTGGTGCTCTGCATTGCGGGTATCGGCTTTAAGTTGGCGGCGGTGCCCTTCCACCAGTGGACGCCTGACGTCTATGAGGGATCCCCGACGCCGGTGGTGGCCTTTTTGTCGGTGGGATCCAAAGCGGCAGGTTTTGCCCTGGCCATTCGCTTTTTGGCTACCGTCTTCCCGGCCATGACGGAAGAGTGGCGGGCGGTGCTTTCGGTGTTGGCCATTTTGACCATGGTGCTGGGGAATGTGGTGGCCATCGCCCAAACCCGCCTCAAACGACTGCTGGCCTATTCTTCCATTGGGCAGGCGGGGTTTGTCTTGATTGGGTTGGTGGCGGGCACCGAAGCGGGCTATGCCAGCTTGATTTTTTACCTGATGGTCTATTTGGCCATGAACCTGGGAGCCTTTCTCTGCGTCACCCTGTTCAGCCTCAAGACCGGCACCGACGAAATCAACGAGTACAGCGGCCTCTATCAGAAGGATCCCTTCCTCACCCTTTGCCTGAGCATTTGTCTACTCTCTCTGGGCGGGTTGCCGCCGCTGGCGGGCTTTTTCGGCAAGCTCTATCTTTTCTGGGCCGGCTGGCAGGCAGGGGCTTACACGCTGGTGCTGGTGGGCTTGGTGACCAGTGTCATCTCCATCTACTACTACGTGCGGGTGGTGAAAACCATGGTGGTAAAAGAGCCGCAGGAGATGTCGCTTTCGGTGCAAAACTACCCTGAGACGAACTGGCAGGCCGAAGGCATGCCGGCTTTGCGGGTGGGCATGGTGCTAACGCTGGTGGCCACGATCTTTGCCGGGATCCTCTCCAATCCGCTCTTTACTCTCTCCACCCAGGCGGTGGAGCAAAGCCCGTTTTTGGGGTTCCCGACAGCCCAGGCTTTTGCTCCAGAGGCGACCAGCCCTTCTCTGACAGTTGCGGGACGAGTCCTAGACCTTTCTTGAGCACTCTGCAAGGCAGGGATCCCTCACCCCCAACCCCTCTCCCTTCGGGAGAGGGGAGTTTACTTGGACAATTGACCCGATGTTGTTGAGCCGGTTTCTGGGCTATCTCAATTCCTGGGATCCCTGACCAGCAGCCGTCCACAATCCAAGAGAATTTCAAATACCCTCTAGGCTGACATTGAGAAAGCGGGCAATCTCGGCTGCTTGGTTTTCGATCTCCGTTAGGGAAGGGGGCTGGCCAACGCCGGTGAGGGGGATGTCGCCGCGTCCT
>NZ_JANSIR010000117.1:10854-28628 GCF_047462155.1 Synechococcus sp. OH2 | reverse complement strand
CAAGTAGATAACCCGGCGGGGGTTGAAGCCTTCTCGCAGCTCGACCCGCAGACTTTGCACCTCGGCAAAGTCGTATTCCAGCCGCACCTCGCGGTTTTTGCCCGGAAAGCCCTGCCGCACCAGCGTTATCTTCTGGGTGCGGCGGTTGAACTCGTTGTAGCCGCCCCCCAGGTTCCAGTACAGGCTCAGCCATTGATACAGCCCCGCCAGGGATCCGAGCACACCGTAAAAGAGCATGGCAATGCCCTGGGGAATGAACACCAGGCTGGCGGGATCGGAAAAGGGAAGCAAGTTGCGGTGGAAATAGCTGGAAAGACCGGCCAGGGTAAAGCCCAGCCCACCCCCTGTCAGCGCCACCGCCCAAAAGTAGACGCTGGGCCGCCGCGAGCCAATGACGGTGTAGCGCAGCAGCTCTTCAGAGCGAATTTCGGGAATGGTTGCAGACACAGACGGGATCCCTTTTTCCAAAGCTAGCTTCTTCCATCATTATTAGGCGGGAAGCCCTGCCCTAGGGAGAGGCAACAGAGCCTTTCTCCTTGGGAGCTTTCGACCTCTCGGTTCCTAAAGCCTGGGATCCCCTAGCGGGGTGTAACGATTTTCCCTGCTCCCGGGGTAACTGCCGGCGGTTCACTGGGGGAAGGCTCGCCCTCAGGGGTAGGAGAGGTGGGTTCCGGCTGGGCTGCCGGCGGAGAAGTTTCGGCTTCCGGCGTTGGACTTGGCAGGGCCGAGAGCTGGGCTACCGCCTCCTGAGCTGTCCGCTCTCCAAAAGCCGACAGGGCAATTGCCGCTTCCCCGCGGCTGACCGGCTCAAAGGGGTTAAAGGTGCGGATGGGGCCGAAGGTGCGCAACACGGTGGAAGCATTCTCCAGGCCGCGATCCGCCACCAGGGGGGCAACCGCCTCCTCAGGGATCTGCGCCGCATCGGTAAAGCCCCAACGCTCCTCCAGCTCTAATCGGGATCCCTTGATTTGCCCAGGCGGCAAATCCAAAGGCACCTTCATGCGGATTAGCTCGGCTCGCGACAGCAGGCTGTTGGGGCGAAACTCGCGGTTGGCGTCTCCGCTAACGATGCCGGCAGCTCCCAGGGCCTGGATGTAGCGAAAGTTGGGATCCTCCTCCGGCACATCCAAAAAGAGGGGGCGCTCGCTGGCGGATCCCAGCCGGATTTGGCGGCTGGGCTCGTCGGCGTAAATGGCGTTGTTGGCCAGCACCAGCCAGCGGGCAAATTCGCCGCGGCGAACACTGCGCTGGGGCTGAAATTCCCTGCCGGGAATATCAGCAAAGACCCCCAGTTGATCCAGGTCATAGACCGAGCGGGCCACCAGGGATCCGGGCTCCAGATCCGCAAAGCGGCTGCTGAGCTGGCTGGGCAGAGGCGTGAAGGCAGCAGGGGGAGTTGCAGGCGCAGAGGGGAAGCGGGGTTCGATCCGAGGCGAAGGCGTCTCTGCTTGATTTACTTGATTTCGTTGTTGATATTGATCTGCTTGATCTGCAGAGGGAGAGGCAGACAGACCCACCGGTCGCACTGCTCGTTGCAGCCGCTCTCCCCACTCGGTTCCCTGACAGGCCGACACCAGCTCCAGCAGCAGGACAAAACCACTGGCCCTAAGCCAGGTGCTGAGGGGAGGCGGCAATCGCCTTAGGTGAAATGGTTTCTCCCCCTCTACTGAGCCCATTTGCGGCTGAACTCCTCCAGCACATCCAGCAGGTTGAGCAGGCTTTGCATGGGCAGCAGATCCGCCAGGGGCAGCTCTTTGCGCCCACCCCCCACTTTTACTGGGATCCCTTGCAGAACCTCGGTAACGGCATTCTCGTCCACCTTGCCTGCCATCACCTGGGGAGCCAGTCGCTCTGCCAAAACGGTATGCAGGTGGGCATCCCGCAGGTAAAGGTGCCACCGGGCCACACCGATGTAAACTTCCTCGCCAATGGCAGCGGCCAATTGCTCGATCTCTGGGTTGCTGGGCACTTGGGCCATTGCTCAGCTCCGTCAGTGGTTGCCCTCTGCCGATCATAACCTGCTCCCACCTTACGGAGAGGTGGCGGCAGAACGACTCGGTAGAGGCAGGGCAAAGTTCTCCTGCAACTGCCGCAGCAGCAACAGGTGCTCCAGGGCCAAGCGATCCCGTTCGAGGCGCAACTGACTCAGTTGGGCCTGAACCTGGCGGATCTCCTCTTCGTCAGAGTCCCAGGTTTGCAAAAGGCGGTAGAGGCGATCTTGTTGGTTGGCAATCTGCCGGTTCAGTCGGGCCAAGCGACGGTTGAACTCCCTATCCATTGCCTCGGCTAGCTCAGGATCCGGCAGCAGGGCCAGGTGATCCCAATGGATGCCTAAGTCGGCCCAGGTTGGTGGGGGTGGACTCAACTCCTTGAGGAGGGGGAAGTTCGGAAAAGGCGATAGCTCTATCCCGGGAGAGGCCGCTTGATTTTGGGCGGGGGTGGGAGCGAGACGGGATCCCGGTGAGGACAGGTTGCTGAGCTCCAGGACACTGGGATAGGGGCGTGGCTCCTGCGGCGCTGCGGGATGGCTGCCGCTGGGATCAGCTTGGGCCGACAAGGATCCCAGACTGACTAGCCAAAGGCAAACTGCTAGCTCACAAGCCCGGCGAACTGCTTTTTCCACCCTCCACTCCTCAATCTTTCTCAAGCCTGCTCAGCATCATTCCCAGTCCCCCTCGGCTTCGAGGTTCGGCGTTGTCTCAAACAAAATCGAGTAGGCATCTTGTTTTTGCCCCGGCTCAAACAGGTAGCGCTGGGCAACCCGGGCAGAGGCCGGCACGATGGCCACCCGCACCGGCGGATTTTCTAGGGATACCAACGGCTGTGGCTGCAACCAGCGCCAGCCCGCCCAGCCGGCTCCCGCCAAGGCCACCACAGCCGCTGCCACCCGTCCCCAAGGGGTGCCCCTGCGCCGCCACCAACCCAGCTCGAGGGCCGGCCGTCGATCCAGCTCCTCGAAGACCCGGCTGATCAGCAGCTCCGTCTGGACGGGATCCAAAGTTGGGGCCTTGAGGTTGGCCAAGCCGGCCTGCAAGGCTGCCAGTTGGCTGTAGAGTTGCCGCGCTTGGGGATCCCTGGCCAGCCAGTCTTCCACCTGCCGCGCCTCTTGGGGCGACAATTCCCCATCCAGGTAGGCGCTCAACTGTTCAAAGCGCTCTTCCACCAGCGGCAGTTCTGGCTGGGGATCCTCGCGGTCGGGGTTACGGTTGCGGCGAACCATGGTCACTCACCGTTGAGGTAGGGTTTTAGGGTGGATTGTAAGCGGGCACGGGCGCGGGCAATGCGAGACTTAACGGTGCCCAAAGACACCCCTGTGATCTCGGCAATTTCCTCGTAGGCCATCCCCTGAATTTCCCGCAGCAGGATTGTTTGGCGAAAAACCTGCGGTAGGTCGCGGACGGCTTGGTGCAATCGCTCGTAAAATTCGCAGGTGGTGAGGTGCTCATGGGGGCTGGGGCTCTCGCTGGGCAGTTCCCATTCCATCTCGCTATCCCGCGTCGAAATCGGGGCATCCAAAGAAAGAGGCTGCTGCTGCCGCTTGCGCTTGCGCAGCTCGTCATAGAACAAGTTGGTGGCGATTCTTCCCAGCCAACTGCGAAATTTCGCTGGCTCCTGCAGCCGCTTCAGGTGGCGGTAGGCCCGGATCCAAACTTCCTGGGCCAAGTCGTGTCGGTCGGGCCAGTCAGGGGCAAGGTGGTAGAGCACCCTGTCCACATAGGCCTGGTGACGGCGTATCAGCTCGGCAAAGGCTTCGCGGTGGGGTTGGGATCCCTGCTGGCAGAGCAGCACCAGATCCAGATCAGCGAGCTTTTCGGGCCGCACAGGCACGTCCTTCACCAAGACCGACCAGCGCTGGCCAGTGATGTCGCTGAGGGCAGCATCCATAGGCATCCATAGGTTATTGAACGACGGCGGGATCCCCTCCCGAGCAGAACCTCTGTTTTCTGACGCAACGGGGGAAGTTGGGTTCCCTCTCCCGATCTTGGCCCAAGGGGGCAGAGCGGTGCGAGAACCCTCTGCAGGATAGCCCTTGAGCCGACGGCTGGGCTACAGTGGGCTTGCGGTACGGTCAACCTCCCTCCGGCATGACTCCTGATGTCTCTGCTGCCCTCCTCTCCGAGCTCAAGGCGGTGCCGACGCTGGCGGAACTTTCGGCAGCGTCCTTGCAATGGCTGGGATCCCAGGTGAAGCTGCGGGATATTGCGGCAGGACAAGCGCTCTTGATGCAGGATGCCTGGGGCAGTGTGGTTTATCTAATCCTCTCTGGCTGGGCCAAGGTGCGGCGGTCTTTGCGGCTCGGCACAGCAGAAGGAATGCAAGACAGCGCCCAAACCTTGGCTTTGCTGGGACCGGGCGCTTGGGTGGGGGAAATGGCGGTACTGGACGAGGCCCCCCGCTCGCGGGATGTGCTGGCCCTGACCCCGGTGCGGGCGGCCGGGATCCCGGCGGCAACTTTCAAGGCGCTGATGCTGCAGGAGCCGCACCTGTGTTACCAGCTAGCCCGCAGCCTCTCCCGCCGCTTGCGCCTGGCCAATTTGCAGGCCGATCTGGATCGACAAAGCCCCCCGCTGCGGGTGGTACATGCGCTGGTGCAACTGGCAGAGGCCTTTGGCGAGAAGACCGCCCAGGGAATGCGCATTGTTTACCCTCCCCTCCAGGATTTGGCCGATATCAGCCAGGTCAGCCGAGAGGTAGCGGCGGCGGTGCTGGGCCGTCTGCAGCAGCAGGGGGTGATTCAGGTGTTGCCGGAGCAACAGTCTCTGCTGCTGGTGCAGTACGCCAAACTGGTAGAAGCCAGCCGTCTGCTTTAGGTGCTGTCAGATCCTGCTTTGGAGACTGCCCATGCGCCCCCAGCCCATCCCGCCCCGGCCCGGACAAGAATCCGTCTGGGACTACCCGCGCCCGCCCCGCTTGGAACCTACTGCCGAGCGGGTGGAAGTGCTCTTCAACGGCGAGCTCATTGCCCACAGCTGCCGCTGCTACCGCGTCTTGGAAACCAGCCACCCGCCCACCTACTACATTCCCCCCAGCGACGTGCGGCTGGAGTATCTCCGCCCCAGCGCCCGCACCTCCTTCTGCGAGTTCAAAGGAACTGCCCGCTACTGGACGGTGCAAGTTGGATCCCAGGTGGCCGTGGATGCCGCCTGGAGCTATCCGGATCCTAGCCCAGAGTTTTGGCCCATCCGCGACTACCTTGCTTTTTATGCGGGCCGCGTGCAGGAGTGCCGTGTGGATGGAGAGCGAGTTCGGCCCCAGCCGGGAGATTTCTACGGCGGCTGGATTACCTCCAAGGTCGTAGGCCCCTTCAAGGGGGAGCCGGGGAGCTGGGACTGGTAGGTTCTAAGCAAGAGGGGATCCCTTTTGCTGAGGAAAAGACTACAGTTAAGTCGAGGCGGGTTCAGGGATCCAACGCGATTAGGAGAGCCGACAACAGCCATGACGGTGCGAGTGCCCCTCGACTACTACCGAGTTTTGATGCTGTCGCCACGGGCAGACGAGCATCAGATCGAACAGGCTTACCGGGAGCGCCTCGAGCTCAAACCGGGCGAGCGCTCTTGGCTGCTGGGGTTCTCGCCGCAGGCCGTGGCAGCACGCGCTCAGCTCATTCAAGAGGCGGCCTCGGTGTTGCTCAACCCTGAGGCGCGGCACAGCTACGACGAACATCTGACACCGGCGGATCCCACCTTGACGGTGGAAGAGACCCTCTTGCCAGGCGTGCTGTGTTTGTATTGCGAAGCCGGAGACTACCAAGCGGCTTTAGATTTGGCTCAACACATGTTGGAGCAGGGCCATCCTGCCCGTTCCGATGCCATTTTGGCGCGGGCCATCGGCCGGTTGGAGCTGGGCCGGGAAGCCTGGCAGCAGGGATCCTACGAAGAGGCGGCGCGTTCTCTGCAGGCGGGCCTGGCGGAGCTGGAGGAGTACCAGGCTTTTCCGCAGATGCAAGCAGAGTTCCGCCTTGATCTGGGCAAGCTGCGCCCCTACCGCATTTTGCAGCTCCTCAGCCTTGAGACTAACGCCCCTGCCCAAAGCGGCAAAGAGGCGCTTGCCGATCCTGCCCTGGCGCGGCAGCAAGGGCTTGCCCTCCTGAAAGCCATGCTGGACGAGCGGGGTGGCATTGAAGGAAGTGGGCAGGATGGCTCTGGCCTCAGCACAGAAGATTTCTTGCGCTTCATCCAGCGGGTGCGCCGCCACCTCACTCTCCAAGAACAGCAGGAGCTGTTTGAGCGAGAGGCCGAGCGTCCCTCCCTGGTGGCCACTTACTTGGCTGTGCAGGTGTTGCTGGCAGCGGGCTATCTGGAAAAACGTCCGGCCTTGGTGCGGCGCGCCCGCGGCTACTTGGCCCGCCTGGCCCAGCGGCAGGATGTCCATCTGGAGCAGGCCATCTGCAGCCTGTTGCTGGGGCAGACGGAGGAGGCGCTTGACCATCTGCGCTCCAGCCAAGAAACAGAGGCCCTGCAGTTTATTGCAGAACACTCCGCCGGCTCCCCTGACCATCTGCCGGGTCTGTGCCGCTTCACGGAAAAGTGGTTTCAAGAGGAGGTGTTCCCGGAGTTTCGCGCCTTGGAAACCGCTCAGGCCAGCCTGAAGGCCTACTTCGACAACCCCCAGGTTCAGGCTTACTTGGACGAAATGCCCAGCCGCGAAAGCTCGCCGGCGGGGACGTTATCTCCCCAATCTTTTCACCCCGCACCCCATTTGCCTGCCATGGTGGGTGGCCCACACCTGCCTGAGCAAACACAAGAATGGCCTCGCCCACCCGCCCCATCTCCGCGGGGAGGGACAGCACCTCCTCCAGAGCCTCCGCGCATGTCCGATTTGCCCGCCTACCGGGGTGGCGAGGGGCCGGCCAAGCCCCCCTTCGAGGAAGGGATCCCACACGCCCACGAGTGGGGATCCCAGGAGGTGGAGCGTTACCGCCGCAGCCGTTTTGGGCCAAGACGCGGCCGGGGTGAGCGCCCTGCCATTCCCCTCGGCATCCGCTTGGCCGGAGTGGTCGGCGTGGGCATCCTCTCCCTGCTGGTGATCTGGCAGATGCTGAGGAGCCTGTTCACGCCGCCGGCGCCGCCGCTGGAGCAGCCCCAGGTGCAACTGGAGCAGCCGCCGGTTGCCATCGACAATCCAGGCCAGCCGGAACCCACGCCTGAGCCTGAATTGACCGGCCCTCTGGCCGAGTGGCGGGGTGTGCAACAGGTGCGGGGGATTGCCAATGAGGGCATTAACATTCGCCAGCAGCCTAGCCTGACCGGGGCTATCGTCGGGGCCGCTCCGCGCCAAGCTCTGCTGCGGGTGGTAGAGGTGCAGGCTGGCGAAGGACAGGTGCCTGTCTGGTTGCGCGTTGAGCGAGAGGGAGCCCCGGGGGGATGGGTCGCCGCCCAATCCGGCTCAACCCGTCTGGTGGAGCGACTCTAAGCCTTTTCTGCTGCCAACTTCCGTTCTTCTTTTGGGGGATAACCTGTCTCCCGTTTGCCTGTAGTGGATATTCTGCGCAACGCCCCGCTGGGGATCTACCTGGAAGAGCCGCGCACCTGGCTGCACCGCCTCGATCCGCGTGTGAAGCTGGCCTGGCTGCTCAGCTTTCTGCTCAGCCCAATTTTGGCTGGCAATGGCTGGCGCCTGGCCGTGGTGGCGGTTCTGTTGTTCTTGACGGTGGCGGCCCGCCTGCCGCGTCGGGTCTGGTCGGGCCAGCTCTCGCTGGTGTTGGCCCTCAGCCTGCTCACTTTTGGGATCACCTGCTTCGCTCCCGATGGGTTGGGGGTTTTCCCGCAGCCGCAGCGGCAGGACGTGCAGGTGGTGGGCTACGGGCTCATCCCCAGCTATGACTGGGGGGTGGAAGAGGGATCCCGCGCAGCGGCCAAGCGGGCCTGGCGGGAGCAAACCCGTGCCTGGCCAACCCCCTACCGCTACCGCTTGCTGCAAGTTTCCCTAGGGGAGCGAACCTTTCAGGTGTCCCGCCGTTCTCTGTCGGTGGCTTTGCGGCTGGGCACCCTCATCTTTACGCTGCTCTACGCCACCAATTTGTTTTTGCTGACCACGGCCCCAGAAGAGATCACAGAGGGGATCGGCCACCTGGTGCAGCCTCTAAAACGCTGGGGATGGCCGGTTGCGGAGGTAATCCTCACTCTCACCTTAGCGCTGCGCTTTCTGCCGCTGGTGATGGAGGAGGTGCAAAACCTGGTGCGGGCAGTGCGCACCCGCGACGTGCGCTGGGGATCCCTCAGCTTCCGGGGCGGGATCCAAACCCTGCTGGCCCTAGTGGAGCGCTTTTTTGAAAACCTGCTCCTGCGGGCGGAGCAGACAGCCATGGCCATGCAGGCGCGTGGGCTGACCGGTCCCGACCACCCCTTGCGCTGGCACCGCCTACACCTGCGGCGGCTAGATCGGGGGGTGCTGGCCCTGTTGCCCCTGTTTTGGCTGCTGAGGGCGTTGTCCCCCTGAGGCTACGGCGGGGGGGGACGCAGTTCCTCGCTGGCCAGCGGTAGGAGCAGCCGGGCAACGGAGCGCCCATCCCCAGACAGATAGAAGGAGAGCTGCCCCCCCATCCGCTGCACCACCCGTTGGCACAGACCAAGTTCCAGGCCGGGGCTCACCAGCAGCGGCGATTGGAAGAGGGGATCGGCGTAGATGACCTGTTGCGGATCCCATTGCAAGGCCGTCAGCAGGTGGGGATCAAGGTGGCCCTGATCCACCACCAGCAGCTCTGCATAGCCCTCTGTGGCTTGGCCCCACAGATCCAGCCGGCCTCCTTCCGGGCTGCGCAAGGCAGCAGCCAGCAGCACCTCCCAGAGGACCATCTCCAATCGCCCGATATCGCCCTGGACGGCGAGACTGAGGTCGCCGTGGGCGCGTAGCCACAGCTTGCGTTTTTGGGTCAGGCCCTCCACCCGGCGCAAGCTTTTGCGCACCAAAGTAGCCAAAGACAGCGACTGGAACTGCGGCTGCACCTGCCAGGTTTCTGCCTGCAACAATGGATTGGTAGAGACGGCCAGCTCCTGCAGCCCCCTGCCGATTTCCACCACCTTTTGCCAGCGGGTGGCCTCATCTCCCGGGATGTCCGGCACCTGGCCAAGGCGGCGCAGGCTATCTAGAAGGGCATTTTGCATATCCAGCAGGCGGCGGTGCTTGTACCAGTTCAACTCGCTGAGCACCTCCTGCCGCTCCTGCAAAGTTTGCACCCAAAGCAGGCGCCGCAGCGTCCAGCCACAGGTTTGGGCAATTAACGTTACAGCCGCCTGCTCCTCCCCCTCCCAGACTCTGTCCGCCTCTGCTCCCAGGATCAAAACCCCCAGGGGCTCCGGCAGCGAGGGATCCGTCTCCCCCAAGGGCACCAGCAGCCAGGAGCCCAGGCCCGCGGAATTGAGCCAGGTGCGGCTGGCTGCCGGGATCTGTTCCTGGGCAAGCTGGAGGAGCCCTCTTGCCTGCAGCGCAGCAGCCAGCAAGGGATCCTGCCGGTTGATCTCCGTGGGGCCGCTGGGGCAGAACTCAGGGGCGGCGGCAAAGGGCGGCTGCAAGCAGGCCCGGCTCTCCCCCGGCTGCCAACTGACCACCAGCGCCAAAGGGATCCGGAGGAGTTGGGCCACCTGTTGGGCGGTGGTGGCGTAGAGAGCAGCAGGGGTGGCCAGGTTTTGCAAAGTCAGGCAAGCGGTAATTAGGCCGCTGAGCAAGTGCTCTTGCCGTTCCTGCCGTTGTTGAGACCGAAGTTGCCGCAGGAGCAATCCCACTTGTTGGGCAGTCCCGCGCAGCAGTTGCCGTTCTTCTCGGCTCCAAGCCCTTGGCCGCGGGTGGAGCACTAGGATCAGCCCTTCGGGGGTGGCAGTGCCGCTGGCGCCGGTATGAGTCAGCAGGAGGGAGCGCACCCCCAAAGGGGCCAGGTCTTGCCGCCAGGAGAGGAGGCGCAGATCCTGGTCGTAGTTTTCCGCCGCCACCACCTCGCTGCGCAGCAGATCCTGCCAGTCTTGCTCGCTTAAAGAGCTGAACTGCGGCGGCAAAGCCTGCTTGCCCTCGCTGCGGTACTCGGAGAAGAGGCGGGGGCTTGGCCTATCGGGATCTACCGTCAGGAGGGCCACCGCACCGGCTTGCAGACGCTGACCCAGGCCAACCACCGCTTGCTGGAGAGCCTGCGGCAGCTCCGCCGGATTGTAAAGCGAACGGCCCACCTGGTGGACAAACTCCTGGTCGTCGGCCAACTGGCGAATGCGGCGATCCAGATTTTCCAGGGGGGCGGCTAAGGCCAGCCCATTGGCGGCGGCGGCCACCAACTGGCGCTCGGAGGCTTGCCAGGTGCGAGGCACCTCCGATTGCACCCAAATAAACCCCAGCAGATCTTTCTCCAGCAAGATGGGGGCGGCCAAGGCCGCCTGGGCCCGCAATTGCTGCATCAGCTTGAGGGGGATCTCGGAGCGGGTCGTCCCTGTGCCGCCCACCACCACCTGGCCATCGGCGAGGGTGTAGTACATATCCCCCAACTCCCGCAGTGAAAAGCCGCCATCTCCTGGCGGTGCTGCTCCCGCTTTGGCCTCTCTGGATATGGGGGCAGGAGTGGGCGGCTGGCTGGGCCTGGCGGCGCTTCCATGGGAAACAAACCGCCCCTGGCTGCGCTCGTGCCAGTACACCTGAATATGGACGGCGCCCAGGAACGTCTGCAGCTCCTGCCTCACCAGGCTGACCCGTTCCTGCAGGGATCCCGCCTGGCACATCGCCGTTCCCAGCCTCAGGAGCGAATCCTCAAGGCGTTTTTCGGTCTGCTGCCTCCAGGCGTTTTCCAGCTCTTGCAAAGAGGCGGCCAACTGACCCAGCAAAATCCCCAGGAGCGCCTTTTCTTCCTCGCGGGTGGTGATGCCCCACACCTGGGATCCCAGCATCAGGATCCCTAGGCAGCGCCGCCGCCCTACTGCTGAAAAGGGGTAGATGAAGCAGCCTTGGATCCCGCCCAGGCGCTTGGCTTCCCGCTGCCAAAGGCCCATGCGCGGCTCCTGTGAGAGATCGGCCACGCTGATGGGCCGCTGCTCGATCACCACCTGCTCCAAGATCTCCCCCGGCTGCAGGGGATACAGAGCTCGCAAGAGCGCTTGATCGTCTTTACGCAGGGTCACCCCCCCTTGGCCCACCAACTGGTGATTGGCATGGTCATAGAGGGCCAGCCAGATCAGCGGCGCCCCAAACACCGCCCTGACATACTCCAGCGTGAGCTGAATCAGGGCATTGGCATCGCTCTGCTCCCGCATCCGCTGCAAGGTTACCTGCAGGGCAACTAGGGGAGAGATGGTCCCAGCTCCAGTTGAGGAGTAGGGGGAAGCAGGTTGAACCATGGCCCGACTTTGGTGATGCAGATTTTTGCCGCAGCTTCCTCTTGGCTCACCTTAGCCATGCCGTCGCTTGGGCGCCAACCCCTTTCCCCTGAAAGAGCAAAAGGGGGAGCTACTAAAACAGAGGCTGCTGGAGAGCCTAGCGCCTTTTTAGGAAAGGGGAGCTGGGATCCCGCGCAATTTGGACGTGTTGGTTACCATGCTCTGCACAAAGCGCTGCAAGCGCTGGCGTAGGTTTTCGTCTTTGAGGTTGCCCTGCTCATCGAAGGCGCTCCAAGCCCGACCAATGGCAATCTGCTCCGGGATCGCCCAGCCATGCACCCAACGCACGATTAAACGCATCTGGTTTAGGGTATTGCTGTTGCTCTCACCGCCCAAAACGCTGATCAGCCCGAAGACCTTGCCCTCCAGGTGCTCAAAGCGCAACAGATCCAGGGCATTTTTCAGACTGCCGCTGATGCCGCCGTGGTACTCCGGGCTGGCCAGGATGATCCCATCCGCCTGTTTCATTGTTGCCTGCAAGACTGCCACGTCGGGATAGTCTGGGTAGGATTCTGAGCCATCGGCAAAGGGCAGCTTCATCTGCCGCAGATCGAGGAGGTGCAGCGGGATCCCTAGCTTCTCGAACTCGCGCCGCACCACTTCCAGCGTCCGATAGGTCAGAGAATTGGGCCGTAGGCTGCCACCAATGGCCACAAAACAAGCTGCAGGGGCCTCGGTCAGAACGGTTTGAGAATCCCTGGGTAAGGCTTGCACAGTTGAGGAAGACATAGGCCATGCTCCTGGGCGGGCTTTAGTTACGTTGCAAACAATCTTAACTCATACTAACTCCGCCTGAGATCTCCGCTGAATTCGTGAGCCACCTCCTCCTGGGCCAAGAAGGGCCAGCGGATTGCCTGCAGCAGGTTGGAAAAATCATCTCGCCAGACCGCATCTCCGGTTGGGGGCAAAAGAGGCTGCCAGGGATCCCCGCCTTGCCAGGCGCTAGGGCTTTTGGCCATCAGCACCCAACGGGAGGGAGCCAGCCCTGCCCGGCGTTGGGCGGCGGTGAGCTCTTCATGGGCTTGATACCAGGCGGGAAGCCGCAATTCTCTTGCCAAGGCGGCCAACACTGGCGCCAAGTCCAGGTGGCGGTTGGTGATGTTAAAAAGCAGCCAGCCCTGGGGCTTGAGCTTGCTGAGGTAGAGGGTCAGGGCCTCCTGGGTGAGCAGATGCACCGGCACAGCGTCAGAGCTGAAGGCATCCATCACCAGCAGGTCGTAGCTGCCATTGGGGATCCCCTGCAGGCGGAGGCGGGCATCGCCCAAGATCACCCGCACCTGCGCCCGCCGCCTGGCCCCCTTGAGATAGGCAAAGTAGCGGCCCGCCCAGTCGGCCACAGTGGGATCCAGCTCAAAGAACGTCCACTCCTCTCCCGGCTCGGCATAGGCGGCCAAGGTGCCGATCCCCAGCCCCAACACCGCAACCTGGGCTGGAGAAGAGCGCGGCTGCGCCCGCCACTGCTGGAACACCTGACCCACCGGCCCCTCGCGGGAAAAATAGGTGAGCGGCTCCAGGGCTTTCTGGGGATCTAGGTTCTGGCTGCCGTGCAGGGTGGTGCCATGGAGCAGACTGCGGAAGGAGCCCGCCTCGGTGTGGTATTCCACAAGGCGGTGAAGGCCAAAGACATTGCGCTCGCTGGCTACCACCTGCAGCCCCGGCGGCAGCCAAGGCTGTCCCAGCAGCAAAACCAACCCCACCCCCGTCCCCAGCCGGCCAAGCCTGCTGCGCCAGCCGCGGTTCCCGTCTTCTCCCATCAGGGCCAGCACCGCTACCCCCACGGCCAAGCCCACTGCAGCTCCGAGGCGAAATAACGCCTGGGGGTGGAAGCGCAGCAGCAGCAGGGGCAAGAGCAGCCCCAGCCCCAGCCATAGCCCCAGCCGCCCTCCCCGTGCCGCCAACACCGCCAGCGACACCCCCAAGAGCAGGGGGTACTCCAGTAATGTCTCAAACACCTGCGGCGCCAGCAAAGCGGAGAACAGCCCTCCCAAGCTGCCTCCCACAGCCAGCCACAGGTAAAACTGCGTCAACTGCTGGGCCGGCGGACGAGATCTGGCTAACTGGCTGTGGCAGAACCAGCTCACCAGGCCAAAAGCCCCTAGATGCAGCAGCAACACCCAAAACCAAGGCCTCACCCAGCCCAGAACCTGGGCCCCCACTGCCCCACAGGCCAGGAGAGCTGTCGTACTCGAAACCAACTCATTGGGGTGGAGGCCGCCGAAGGCCAGCATGAAGGTCACCAGATAAATGCTCAGGGGGAGGGCCCACAGCAAGGGCACCGCCGCCACCTCGGTGGTCAAGAGGGTGGTGACTGACACCAACAGACCCGCCGGCAAAAAGGCCCAGCCGGCCCAGCGGCAACCCTCCCGCCAGCAGATGGGCCAGATCTCCGTCCTGCCGACGTCCCTGGGATCCCCCAGAGCAGGAGCGGTTCGTAGGAAAGCCACCCCCCGCCCTTGCAGCAGCAGCCCCACCCCACCCAGCAGCACCAGCGCTGCGACTAGGGCGTAGGATCCCGTCCACAGGTGGGTTTGCCCCGACAAAGACAACCGCGGCTCCAAGAGCAGCGGATAACCCAGAAGCCCCGCTAGGCTGCCGGCATTGCTGGCCACGTAGAGCCCGTAGGGATCCCTTTTCACCCCTCCCAGCGCCCGCTGCAGCAACGGCGTCGTCCCCGACAGAAGAACCAGGGGTACTCCCGCCCTCGCCGTCAAGTCAGCCAACAGAGCTAGGGAAGGAAAGACCTCTTCCCGTTGGCCAGGGATCCCGAACTCAAAGGACAAAAACTTCAGCCCCACCAGCAAGAGGCCCCCGTGCAGCAGCACGCCCAGGCCGGGATCGAGCCCTCGCCCCAGCCGGTCTGCCCACAGGTAGCCCAGCAGCAAAGCAAGCTGGAAAAAGACCAGGCAGGTATTCCACACCAGGGGGGATCCCCCCCACAGGGGCAGCAGCAACTTGCCCAGCAACAACTGTCCCCAAAAAAGGCAAAAAGCGCTGCCGAACAACGTGAGGCCAACCAGCAAAACCACAGCCGTGCCCCCCTACCCCCTGGCTGTCAGTATGGCCTAGCCCTCCTAGGCAACATGGCTGCTGCTGAATTCAGAGGCGGATCCTGGCAGCCGCAAACCTCCGTCTGCCTGAGGGCCAGCTCAGCGGCTCCTCACCTGTAGGGGAAAGCGCTCGGCCAACTCCCCTTCCACCTTAGGAAGCCATTCTTCTTGGAACACCCACACCTGCCCTTGCTGCACGCGACCATCGGGGTTTTGCGTCAGCTCCAGCCAATACACCAATTGCTTTCCCCGCAGCACCACGCCTTGGGTAGCCAAGGCAAGGCTGTAGCCGGGATTACCCGCCAGGGCTCTAGGAGCCGGGTAGCGGATGACCTCCACTGCTTGATCCAAATCGGCGGCAATCTCCGACCCATAGACCTCGCGAATCGCCTGAAAGAGATCTTCCGCCGTCAGCCCTTGTGGGCGAAAGAAGGTCATGCGCTCCGAGCGAATCGTCTCCCGATCCAGCGGGTTGATGATCCGTCCTGGCGGAGCCACCGAGGCCAAAAAGGTAAACCGGGATCCATCTGGCTCCACCCGCTGGATGTTTAGCGTCTCGCCCGGACGGGGCCGCAGTACCGGGTTGTCTCTTACCCAGGCAGCCACCTGATTTGGCGATTGTCCAGGGATCCCCCATGCCGCCGATTGAAGGCCCGCCACTGCCCAGCAGGCTATGGCCAAACCCATCCGGCGGGACAAAGTCTCTCCCCAGCTCGCGCCCAGGATCGGCCACGGATTGCAATGCACCTTCTCAATCCTCCGGACAAACAACACAAAATGCAAAACAAAAGGCAAAAATAACGTCCACAAAAAGCTAAAAGTAAACAGGCGAGTGTAGACAAGGCGACCTTTGCCTCGGAGCGCACCGCGCTCTACCCACGTCTAGTGTATCTGGAGGGCACCACAGAACCGTTGCGCCTGAGCGCGAGCATGGCGGCCAATAGTAGCAAGGATGCTTTGGCGAGATCCCCAAATCTCCAGGGTTACATCCCGCAAAACGTGAAAGATACCTTAAGATTAACGGTAAGCAAATCTCACACGCATTAGGTCAGCACCTCAGGAGGTAAGCGATGGCTCTTGTTCCCATGCGCATCTTGCTGGATCATGCCGCCGAACACGGCTACGGCATTCCGGCTTTCAACGTCAACAACATGGAGCAGATCCAAGCGATCATGCAAGCTGCCCATGAAACCAACAGTCCGGTCATCCTGCAAGCCTCTCGAGGGGCGCGCAAGTATGCGGGCGAGCACTTTTTGCGCCACCTGATCCTGGCGGCGGTGGAGACGTACCCCCACATTCCCGTCGCCATGCACCAAGACCACGGCAACAGCCCCGCCACCTGCTACTCTGCCATCCGCAACGGCTTCACCAGCGTCATGATGGATGGCTCCCTCAAAGAAGATGCCAAAACGCCGGCCAGCTACGAGTACAACGTGGCCGTTACCTCCGAAGTGGTGAAAGTGGCCCACGCAATTGGGGTGAGCGTGGAAGGGGAACTGGGCTGCCTGGGATCCCTGGAGACAGGCCGTGGCGAAGCAGAAGATGGTCACGGTGCTGAAGGGGCCCTCAGCCACGACCAACTGCTCACCGACCCCGACCAAGCGGTGGACTTTGTGGAGCGAACTCAGGTGGATGCGCTGGCTGTAGCCATTGGCACCAGCCACGGCGCCTATAAGTTCTCCCGCAAGCCCACCGGCGACATTCTCGACATGGAGCGCATCGCCGAGATCCACCGCCGCCTGCCTAACACCCACCTGGTGATGCACGGTTCCTCCTCGGTGCCCAAGGAGTTGATCGACATCATCAACCAGTACGGCGGCTCCATCCCCGAGACCTACGGCGTGCCGCTGGAAGAAATTCAGCGGGGCATCCAAAACGGGGTGCGCAAAGTCAACATCGACACCGACAACCGCCTGGCCATCACGGCTGCCGTGCGCCGCGCCCTGGCCGAAAATCCGAAAGACTTTGATCCCCGCTCTTTCCTCAAGCCTTCTATTAAGGAAATGCAAAAAGTGTGCGCTGAGCGCTACATCGCCTTCGGCTGTGCCGGCCATGGCACCAAGGTTCCGGTGGTTACCTTGGATGAGATGGCAGCCAAGTATGCTTCTGGCGCTTTGGCAGCTCAGGTGAAGAAGACCGTCGCGGTCTAGCCCTCACACCCGGCCGCTGCAGCCCAGAACTCCTCGGCGTTTGCTGAGGAGACTCTAGCTCAATCGACAGGTAAGGGGATCCGCAGAGGATCCCCTGTTGCTTTGGAGGAACTTGATGCGTTTTGGCGGTCAGGCAGCTTTTGCTACAAAACTTTTTTCCACTTCGATTTGCCGATTTAGCAACGCCAAAGTCAGGCGATCCAGCATTTCCAGGTCGGCCTCGGAGTAGCGCCGCTGAAAGAGCAGCTCGTTGATCTGGTTTTCTTGTCCTAGGCTGAGGAAGCCGCTGCAGAGCACCTGCTCTACAATTTCTCGAATGCTGGAAGCAACAGGAGGAAAATCAAGACCGGTGTTCATGACCTTTTCCGTTTGAGGGGTTAGCGTTCAAAAGCTGGTTTTACGGGAGGACAGTCACTTGCGCCGAGGAACGAGATAGCGCTGCTTAATCTGCTCCAGCGAGAGGCGGGAAACTCCGGCCCGCGGCTCGTCCTCAGAAGAGGCCTCACCCTGCCACTTGAGGGATACTCCCAGCAGTGCTCCCAAAGAAAAGCTCTCGCTCAACAGGGCCGCTATGCGGTAAGTACGGTAGTCTAGCGTTAGATCGACACCAGCTTGCATCTGCGTTTCCTCCGTATTTCCAACGTTCACGTTCCCATTATAGCCTGGATATCCGTAAAAAAACGTAAAACACCGAGGATCTACGTACGCGATTTATAGGATTTTTCTACGCCATTTGGCGGATAGCGGCGGGGATCCTACGGATCTGGGGGGGCAGGTTCAGGGATCCCAGCTCAGCAGAGCCGCGATTGCGGCGGCCAGAGTGGCGGCGTTGAAGGGCTTGCTGCTGAGGCCATTGGCTCCCAGACGAGCCAAAGAGGCACCCTGGCATCCCTGATCCTCGGAGTTTCCTGGATAACAGGGATCCCTTACGTTACCGCTCAGAGCTCGAAACCTAGTCGGTGTTTTCGTTGCTCACAAAATCTGGGTTGTCCGGGGATCCACCGGGTTCGGGCGATTCCAGCGCGTGTTTGAGGGCATGCCAGGCCAGGTTGGCGCACTTGATGCGCACCGGAAATTGGGCAACTCCCTTCATGGCGTTCAAGGCCCGCTGCTCCCGCGGAAACTCAGCGCCGCCGCGCATCATGGCTTGGAAGTGATCCACCAACTGCAACGCTTCGGGGATGGTGCGCCCCCGCACGGCGTCAGCCATGAGATCGGCAGAGGCCAGG
>NZ_JANSIR010000117.1:9987-10714 GCF_047462155.1 Synechococcus sp. OH2 | reverse complement strand
ACAATTCGCTCTTGATCCGGATCCAGTTGCAAGGTGAGGTCGATGGTGTCGCCACAGGAAGGGTTGTGGCCGCGTTGGTGGCGATGAACCGGATCCACTTTGCCGAAGTTGCGGGGCTTTTTGTACCGCTCCAGAATGACTTGCTGATAGAGTCCGCGCAGGTTATCGAGAGGCATTGTTGTTCCCGCTGGGTCGCTGCTTGGGCCGGAGAGCGTCAAGAGCTTTTGAGGATTGAAGGGCGATAGGGTCGAGATCGAGAAGCCAAGGAAGCTAGCCCATTCCGGCCAGTCTGTAACTTAATCTTAACCCCGTTCTCTGTAGAGATTTAGTAGAAAAACGTCTGCCAGCGCACGGGCTTGCGTTGGCGCATGTAGAGCCAATCGAACAGGTTTTTCAGCAGCGTGGCCAGGTAGCCGCGCCAGACCCACCTGCCCTTCTCGGCGACGGCAACCCGGTTTCCCACCGTAACGCAGACAAACACAGTGGCCTGGGGTCGGTAGGGAAGCAGGGGTTGGCCGCGGATGAGCCGCAGCAGGTTTTGTGCTGCAATCGGCCCCTGGCACACCACGTACACGCCGATCTTGGGCAAGAGACGGGATCCCCAGACAAAGTCGGCGCAGTCCCCTAAGGCCAAGATGCGCTCTGCCCCCTGCACCCGCAGGCACTCATCCACCAGCAGGGATCCCGTCGGCCCCAGCGGCAGGCCGCAGCTTCTCAGCCAGGCGGG
>NZ_JANSIR010000117.1:4901-9863 GCF_047462155.1 Synechococcus sp. OH2 | reverse complement strand
CTGGGCCACCAGCTCGCTGCCATCCTCTAGCCAAACTTGCTGTGGCCCGAAGGCTTTTACCCGGCGCTCCGCCCAGATCTCTACCCCCAAGCGGCGGATCTCCCTTTCCACCTCCTGGCGGAAGCGTTCTGAAAAACCGCTGACCAGGTGGGCCTGGCCATGGATCAGGAGCAGGCGGGCCCGCGCCAAAGGGATCCCCGTTGCTGCGCTCATCTCGCGGCAGAGGTCGTACAGCTCTCCCATCAGCTCTGTGCCGGTGCAACCTCCCCCCACCACCACAAAGGTCAGCAGGCCCGGCGTCGGATCTCCCTGGGCCGCCCGCTGCCAGCACTGCCGGATCCAGGTTTGGGCGGCCACCAGTTGCTCCGCCGGTCGAATGGCGAAGGCATGTTGCATCCCGTCGATGGGACGCAGCTCCCGCCCCACATTCACCAACAGGTAATCGTAGGCAAGGGTTTGGATCCCGCCTGCGCCTTCCAGGGTCAGGGTTTGCGCCTGCGGCTGCATGTGGGTTACTCGTCCCGGCAGAAACTGGGCACCATTGGCTTGAACGTGCTCCAGCAGCGGGATCCGCACCAGATCCAGGGAAAACCGACCGCTCAGCAGCCGCGTGGACATGCCCGAGTTGACGATGTAGGGGTGGGGATTGATGGCGATCACCCGCGCTTGCCCTTTGAGGGCCCGCAAGGCGTCGATGGCCCCATAGCCACATCCGGCCAAGACCACTGTGGGCAGGGATCCCTTCATGGCTGGAGCGGTAACCTCTCGCAGGCGGGCGCGCATCTTGTCGGGCGGCAACCGGGATCCCTCAGCGTCGATCAGCTCCCATCTTTACACGGGCAGTAGGTCGGTATGCACCTCTTCCATCTGCTTGGAGAGAAGCCGCTGCAGGCTCCCTCTGGCTTCGGGGAAGTTGGGAGAAATTTCCAAAGCCGAGCGCAAGTGCTCGACGGCCTGCTCCAGCTTGCCTTGGCGGGCCAAGACGGATCCCACGCGATAGTGGGCCATGCCGTAGCTGCCGTTGCTGCGCATCGCCCGTTGATAGCTGGACACCGCCGAGCTCAGATCCCCCTTGATACGGGCCACTTCCCCCAAGCCAAAGTGGGCTTCGGGCAAATCTGGGTCTTCTCTTAACGCTTGTTCAAACTGCTGCACAGCCTCTTGCACCTGCTGGGGCCAGACAAACTTGCGCCCGGAGGCGTCGCGGTGTTTTTGACCCAAATAGGACAAGCCGATGGCAGCAACCGCCTCAGGCAAGTTGGGCACCAGCCCCAGAGCTCGCTGGTAGCTCTTGATGGCTTCGCTGTGCTGCTCCTGGGCCGCTAAGACCAAGCCCAGCCCGTAGTAGGCGCGGCCCTGCTGGAGCTTGGAGGAGCTGCCGGAGAGGAGCACCTGGCTGAACTCTTGGCCAGCCTGGGCCAGACGCCCCGCATGAACCATGGCCAAGCCCAGATCCACCCGCACAGCGGCGGCTAATTCGGGATCCAGATCGAGATTGAGGGCGGTTTGAAAAGCTGCTATTGCCGCCTTTAACTGGCCCTTGCGCATCAGCGCTTGTCCCATCAGGTAGTGGGCTGAGCCCAGGCGATCGTCCAACTCCAAAGCAGCCCAGCAGGAATCGATCGCCTCGTCCCATTGCCCCAGCTTGAGGCGAATTTGAGCAATACAGAGGTGGGCCTGGCTGAAGTGGGGATCCAACCCAAGGGCCTTTTGTTGCTGGGCCAAGGCTTCTGCCCAGTTGCCTTTCTCGGCCCAGGCTTGGCCAAGCAGGCTATGGATCTCGACTTGAGCAGATCCCTGGGTGAGGGACAGGGCCTCCTGAAACCGCTCCACTGCCTCAGGAACTTGATTGGCCTGTAAAAAGGACAAACCTTCTGCCAAAGGATCAGAGGATCCCTCTCGCTTAAAGGTGTTGACAGCACGCCAGCCTTTCCACCCCAGCCAGCCCCCCCCTGCAGCCAGGAGCAACAGAGGGATCCCTACTCCCAGCGATCTGGCCCGGGCAGGGACGTCGGGCTGCCGGAAAGAATGCACCACCAACCCGGCCCCCAGCAGGAGAGACAAAGCCAGGGCTCCCCCCAGGAAGGGTCGTAGGGTAGGTTGGTGCAACTGCTGGCCAAGCGCCTGAACGTTGACCGGAAGTCTGATGGGAGAACTGGGGCGAGCAGGGGCAGTTGTGGACGGAGAGGTCGGGATCCCAGCTTGGGCCTGTGCAGAGGCATGAGGAGACTGGTTTGGGTCAGGCTCTGAGCCTCGCTCTTTCTGGGTTTTGGGAAGCGGCGCCTCTAGGGTTTTAACTTTGCGATCAGGCCTGGCATCGGGATCCACAACAGGTTTTTGGGCATCCAGCACCTTGATCTCGGAAATCTTGGTGCCGGGCAATACAATCTCCGTGGCGTCGGCACTGCTTTTCCCAGAAGACAAATAGAAGACTTTTTTCCACTGCGGCTGTGTTTCTCCCTGCAGCCGACCGTACACCACCAGTTGGCTGACTCCCTGCACCGGCGCGCCTTCCAATTGGTCGGCAACCCGCTGCAACACCATAGAGCGGCTGAACAGTCCCTGCTGTGGGAGCTCCACCATCAGGTAAAGGACATCTTGTTTCAGCGCCGAACGGCTTGGCAGGGGAGCAAGGGCCTTCTGCAAAGCCGCGATCAAGGTTTCCACGCTGCGAGCAGCAGATGAGTCATCCATAAGGTTAGTAAAGAGGGAAAAAAAAGTCTTGCAACAACCCCAAAAGGGATCCACTTCTTTTGGCAAAGATGGGCGCTCTGCAGCCAGAAGCCAAAGTATTTGACCTCATCTTGCTGCCTCATCGTCATTATGTTCAGCCTGCCGTCATCCGTCAATATACTGAAAGAGTCTGTTACAAGCGAGTCTGCCGGCCAATTTTGGGGCGGAAGAGGTGGGCGTGGTCAGGGCTGTAGAGCCGCGAGCGGGCCGAGCCGGCTCCTGCCAAGCCCCGTAGGGCGGGACTGATGAGGTAGAGCACGGTGCGTTCCAGGCTGGCTTGCCGGGTGAGGGCCGCCATCTCCGCCAGGGATCCCAGCCAGATCCGCTCGTCCGGCCAGCCCAGACGGTAGCAAATGGCCACAGGGGTATCGGCGGGATAGTGGGTCAGGAGATCCGCCTGGGCCTGTTCCACATGGCGGGCGCTCAGGTAGAGACACAAAGAGGCGCGGTGGGCCGCCAGGCTGGCCAGGGCTTCCGCTGCCGGCACGCGCGTCCGACCGCTGGCGCGGGTGAGGATAATCGTCTGCACCAGCTCCGGCACCGTTAGCTCCACCTGCAGACGGGCGGCTGCCAGTTGAAAGGCGCTCACCCCCGGCACGATCTCAAAGGGGATCCCGGCCTCCGCCAGCCGAATCAGCAACTCGTGCAGAGCACCGTAAAGAGACGGATCCCCATCCTGCAGCCGCACCACCCGCAGCCCTGCCTTGACCCGCTCCACCATCTGGGGCAGCAGCGTTTCCAAGGTGAAAGCGCGTGTATCGATGGCCTCCACCCCAGGGCGACAATGGGTCAGCAGCCCCTCCGGCACCAAAGAGCCTGTGTAGAATACTACATCTGCTTCCGCGAGCACTCTCTGGCCCCGCAGGGTAATCAGCTCGGGATCCCCGGGGCCAGCGCCGACAATGTGCACAGGCCAGTAGGACGAAGTCTGCTCGCTCATCCGCTCTCCTCTCGCCCCAGTAGCCAGCATCCTAACAGCAGCCAATCTCCCAAAGGTGGGAAGGGATCCCTCCCTCGCTCCAGTCCGTATTATCTCTGTAGTATAATAGCATACAGACAGCTCAGTCGAGAGGTTGCCTGTTGCTGCGCAGCACAGAGGAGGGAAAGGGTGTGAGGGGCATTGCGCAACGGCTAGATGCCCGAGGGATCCCACGGGTGGATCATGGGGTTGTGCTGAGGTTGGCGATGCCCTTGGTGCTCAGCGCTGGCATCCAGGCGCTGATGGGCATAACCGACACTTGGTTCATTGGTCAAATCTCCAGCCAAGCCTTGGCCGGGATGAACGCCGCCTGGCTGCCCACCCAGGTGGCCTTGACCCCCTTCCTGAGTCTGGGGCGAGCAGTGCAAACCTTGGTGGCGCAAACCTACGCCAGCGGAGATCCAAAGGGGGCCTCTCGCTATGCTTGGTCGGGAGTGGGGCTGGGGTTGGGCCTATTTCCCCTGTGCGGTCTCTTGTCGCTGTTGGGAGGCTTGCTGTATGGAGGGCTGCCGCTGCCGCCGGGGGTGGCGGAGCAAGCAGCGGCCTATTGGCAAATTCGCGTTTGGGGAGGCTCTGCCCTCTTGGGCACCTTTGCCTTGTCGGGTTTTTTTAACGGCATTGGCCGCACCTGGATCACTCTCTGGGTGAGTGGCTGGAGCGTGTTGCTCAACAGCATCCTCAATACCCTATTCATTTTCGGCTTGGACTGGGGGATCGCTGGAGCCGCCTGGGGCACAATCCTGTCGGAATATGGGGAGCTGACCCTCTACCTGCTGGTGTTTCTCTCAGCTTGGATCCACCGCGACTACGCTACGCGGCAAACCTGGCGCACGGGCTGGAAACCGTTGCGGCCATTGCTGAGATTGGGCCTGCCGATTGGGATCTACGCTTTGGCGGATATGAGCTCCTTCACGGTGTTTCAGTTGATGCTAGGCCAGTTGGGGGCTGTGGAGGGGGCAACGGCCCACCTGTGTCTGATGTTGTCTCGCTTTGCCTATTTGCCAGCCATCGGCCTGGAACAATCGGCCACGGTGCTAGTGGGCCAGGCTGTTGGCGCCGGTCAGCCAGCTTGGGCAATGCGCTTGGGAAATGCCGTGATGGGCTGGACGCTCGGCTACATGGCTGTGATCGGCGGCGGGCTGGCGCTTTTTGGGCAAGCCCTGCTCGGCCTATTCGTTACAGGGAAAGACGCCAACGCCGCAGCAATTCTGCATCTGGGGGGGAGGCTGCTGCGGATCATCGGAGTCTCG
>NZ_JANSIR010000117.1:0-4806 GCF_047462155.1 Synechococcus sp. OH2 | reverse complement strand
ATCAACTTCTCTGCAGTGGGATGCCTGCGCGGCGCGGGAGATGTGCGGGCACCCATGGCAATCATGCTCGGGATGAGCTGGCTCTTTTTCTTGCCTTTGGCGCAAATACTGATCTTTCCCCAAAGCTGGATCCCTTTTCTGCCGGGGTTGGGATGGGGGGCTGTGGGGGGCTGGTTGGCCATGCTGATCTATGTCGCCGGCTTGGCCAGCCTGTTGCTCAGCCGCTGGCGCAGTCGGGTGTGGCAGAAGGCGGCTCTGCGGCAGGGCCACCGCCATAGTGAGTTGGGCTAGCGCGCCGGATCGAGGCGCTGCTGTAGAATTTGCTTGGCCAGCACCAGATCCCAGGGGGTGGTTAACTTCAGATTAGACTCCTCCCCTTCCACGATGTAAACCGGCCAACCCAGCTTCTCGAATAGGGCTGCGTCATCGGTTACCTGCCACCCCTGGGCCAGTGCCTCCCGATGGGCTTGCCACAACAGCGACAGGCGAAAGCCCTGGGGCGTTTGGGCTGCCCACAGCCGGCTACGCTCCGGTGTCGATTCGATTTGGATCCCCTTGGGGCCGCTTGCGGTTACTTTAATCGTGTCTTTGACAGGGATCGCGGCAATCAAGCCGTCCACTTGCTCCAAGGCAGCGCTGCAGCGATCGAACAACTCAGAGGTGGCCAGGCAGCGGGCCCCATCGTGAATCAACACCCGTTCCACCGTTCCCAGCCCATAGAGATACTCCACCCCCCTGTAAACCGACTCCTGCCGCGTCACCCCTCCTTGCAGAAGCTGCACCGGCGTGGACAGCTCGATGGACGCCAGGATCTGCTCCATGGCCGGCCAGTCGCCGGGTTGGGAGAGAATGCCAATCCACTCGATGGAATGCGCCCGATCTGCCGCCCGCAACGTCCAAGCCAGGACAGGCTGACCCAAAAGTGGCAACAACAGCTTGTTGACCGCCGCCCCCATTCGCTTGCCGCTGCCAGCCGCCGGGATCAACAGGTGCATGGGATCCAAAAGTGCATCCAACCGCATCCCAGTTTACAGCCAGGGAGGGCCAGGCTTGGCCCTCCTCATCGTTGACAGTGGCGATTGGTGCCGCTGGATCCCCTTCAGAGCCGGGGTGCCGTCTCAAGGTTGGTCCAACTCGGCAGAAGCAATCACAAAATCCGGGTAGGCCACGTTACCATGCTCGCCCACATCCAAGCCGGCCAGCTCCTCTTCAGCACTGGTGCGCAGGCCAACGGTTGCCTTGAGGATCAAAAACAGGATCAAGCAGGTGATGAAAGGCCAGAAGAAATAGGCTAGAGCGCCCACAACTTGTACCCCAAATTGGGCCCAGGTCACCCCTGAGTTGGCGTGGGCAAACCAAGGGATCCCTGCTGCCAACACCCCCCAAATACCGCAGGTGCCGTGTACCGAAACGGCGCCCACCGGGTCGTCAATCTTCAGCACCGTATCCAGAATCACCGCCGAGATGACCACCAGGATCCCGGCCACCGAACCGATGATCAAAGCTCCCAGAGGGTGGACAGTGTTGCAAGGAGCGGTGATCCCTACCAAGCCGGCCAGCACCCCGTTGGCGGCAAAGGTCATATCCGGCTTGCCAAAATGCGCCCAGCAGGTGATCATCGCCCCAATGGCCCCTGCCGAAGCGGCTAGCAGCGTGTTCATGGCAATCCAGCCGATATCGGGGCTGGCGGCTGTGGTCGAGCCGGCGTTGAACCCAATCCAACCCAAGGTGAGGATAAACACCCCCAACATCCCCAGAGGCAGGTTGTGGCCGGGAATCGCCCGTGGCTCTCCGTTGGGGCCGTACTTGCCGATGCGAGGGCCAAGCACCATGGCCCCGGCTAAGGCGGAAGCGCCCCCCACCAAATGCACTACGCCCGAACCGGCAAAGTCGATGAAGCCCAGATCTTCCAGCCAGCCGCTGGTGCCACCGTTGTAGTCGCCAAACAGCCCATTCCAAGCCCAGCCCCCCGAGATGGGGTAGATCAGCCCAGAGATGACGACAGAGTAGATGAGGTAGGCCACGAACTTGGTGCGCTCCGCCATGGCCCCGGAAACAATGGTGGCAGCGGTGGCGGCAAACACCATCTGGAAGACGAAGAATGTAAAAGGCCAGTCCCCTGCTTCGTGGGCTTGCTGCCAACTGAAAGCAAACCAGCTCCTGCCAAAGAAGCCAGTATTTTCTCCAAACATCAGGCCAAACCCGATGAACCAAAAGGCGCAACAGCCCATGCAAAAGTCCATCAGGTTTTTCATCATAATGTTGGCGGCATTCTTGGCGCGGGTAAAGCCCGTCTCCACCATGGCGAACCCCGCCTGCATGAAGAACACCAAGGCTGCCCCCACCAGCGTCCAGACAATGTCAGCATGTTTCTGTACGACTTCCGCGTCCTGAGCGAAGGCGCTCTCCTGACCCAATAGGAAAACCAGCGAAATCGTCAGAGCAGCAGTTAGGCCCCCCTGAGCTGGTTGCCAGAGCCACTGCAGTGCTTGGCCTTTGAGTCTTTGGATCATCCTTGTAGACATGCTTTTCGACTCACCTAAAGTGACGGTACTTTTACAACGCATTAACTGGGGCAAAGATCCCTCATTTGCCCACTGCAAGCCACCCTGGGGCTCGGATCGAGCTACCCAGGCTCCAAGACCTTCCCTGCTTTACAGGGCGTCTTGGTTGAGTTCGCCGGTACGGATGCGAATGGTTTTCTCGACAGGGCTGATGAAAATCTTGCCGTCCCCGATTTCGCCGGTGCGAGCCGCCGCGATCAGCTTCTCCACAACCGTGTCCACCAGGTCGTCTTCGACCACGATCTCCACCTTCAGCTTTTGCAGGAACTCTACCGTGTACTCGGATCCCCGATAGCGCTCGGTTTGTCCTTTTTGCCGACCAAAACCCCGCACTTCGCTCACTGTCATGCCGACAATTCCGGCATTGACCAGGGCAATTTTCACCTCATCCAGCTTGAAGGGCCGAATTATAGCCTCGATCTTTTTCATTGGCCTCCCATATCCCCAATAATCCCGCTAATTTCTAACACTACTAAAACCTGCAAATTGTAAATCTAGATACATTTTCGTTCTTCTACTGAGAATGCTTACCACTCTAGATTTGCTCTCGTCAAGACCAGAAGGCCAGGCCTGGGCTACTTTAATTTTTAAGAAGTCCGCGCCGGCATCTCACGAGCTGGGTCTTTCAGCGGCCGTTGAGGATCGAGGAGAATCCAGACTGGCTGTGACGAGGGCCACTGCCAGCCACCACAGCATCTGCACCTGGGGACGGTACCAGATGGTGTCCACCAGGCCGTGGGCCATCATGCCGGTGCAGGCTGCTAAACCTGCCGCCACCCACAGGCCCTGGGGATCCCGGCAGGCAAGTAAACGTTTCCAGCCTCTCCAGCCGTGATCCCAGAGCACCAGGAGGAACCAAGCAAAAGCTAGGGATCCGACTAAGCCCGTCTCCAAGGTAATCTGGAGCGGCACCGAGTAGGCTGCAAGGGCGCTGAAGTTGCCCCGCTGGTAGAGGGGATAGACGCGGTTGAAGGCGACATTGCCAGGGCCGATCCCCAAGATGGGAAAGTCGCGGATCATCTCCAGCACCGCCGCCCAGACGTTGAGGCGAAAGTTGTTGCTGGTATCTAGCCGTCCCCAAAGGAGGCTCTGAGCCCGTAGCCGCAAGGGGCGTACCGTCAAGATGGCAAGCAGCAGCGCGGCTGCGCCCCCTCCCAAGAGAGCCGGCACCGTCCAGCGCTGCCAACGGGCCGGCAGGCGGGGGGCGTACCATTGGGCCAGCAGCAGGGCCATCATCCCCAGCGCTGCCAGCCCCCCAATCCAGGCACCGCGGCTGTAGGTCAGCCCCAGACAGATAAGGTTGACGGCGGTTGTAAACCCCACCAGGAGCTTGATCCCCCAACCCGGCCAGAGGCAGATGGCAGCCAGCCCCAGCGGGAGGAGGGGAACCAGGTAGCCCCCATACAGGTTAGGGTTGCGCAGATAGCTGTACACCCGTGTCAGGCCCGCCAAGCCCGATTCTGGATCTACCCAGGTGGCCAGTTCGGCCGCCCCGTAAAAGTACTGCCGCAGGCCGTAGATCCCCATCCCCAGGCTGACCAAGAGCAGGGATCCAACAATCCCATCTCGGAATTGGGGTTGGCGCAGCAGACGATGCAAAAGCAGATAGCCGGCTAAGTAGAGCGTCAGCTTCAGCCAGCCATCCCGCGCCGCATAGGGAACCGGCGAGAGGAGCGTTGCCAGGGTAGCAATTCCCCAGAAAAGGCCCAGGGGCAGATGGACAGGTAGCCCAGTCGGGGTTTCCACCAGCCAGCTCAAGACCACAAGCGCCGCCATGGCCAGTAGGATTAGGCCGAGGATGCCGGTGGAGCTTTGGGAGGAAAAGACCCAGTAGAGCAACACCAGACCCAAGCCAATCCCGTCCAAGCCTTGGACGAGCAAGCTGCCTTGGCCCCAGTTTTTCAGGGATCCCGACAGGCGGCCCAAAAGGCTGCCCTGCCACCAGGAATCGATAGGAAAACCCCGCAGCAGCAGAGCTTGCCACAGTTGCCTTGCTTGTTCCATCGCCGCTTTCCAGCCCCCTGGGCACCTCTCCCTCTGCCTCTGCTCATCTTCCGAGTTTATCTCCCCAGCGGCCAGGGGTAAGGACATCAGGGCAGGCGGGATCCCTCCCTCTGGAAGTGGAGGACTCTAGCTGCTTCGGGAGCACGTTAGGTTGAGAGTTGGCTCCTAGCCTTGCCACGACCAACCTCAAAATTTCTAGAGGTGCACCGCCCCATGAGACAATGCACTTAGAATCATG
>NZ_JANSIR010000116.1:42185-47618 GCF_047462155.1 Synechococcus sp. OH2 | reverse complement strand
GCGGGTGAGGAAACCCCACCCGCCTACGCGGTGGGGTAGTTCATGAAGAATGGCGTCAACACCTCTAAGAATAGGCAGCCGAGAACTTCCCTGGCTAACCCTATCTGGGCAGCAAGACAGCGGCAGGGATCCCAGCCAGCCAGGAGATGAACCCGAACTAGAGCCGCGCAGGCCTTGGCCGGGGATCCCATCGGTTTGCTGCGCCTGCTGGGAAAACGATTGCCTACGATCTAGACCCCTCTTGTCGAGGCGGGGGATCCCGCCCTGGTCTTGTTACAGAAATTTAGAATCGTTACAATAGTTAGCATCTTTGCATTGCAGGTTTCATCTTATGGCACTCACTCAGCGCTTTCCCGTGCTGTTTGTCTCAGTTTTGCGTCACGACAGCGTAGCCCCGCGCTGGTCTCAAGTGGCGTGGACTGTCTTGCGGGTGGTGGCAGGGCTATTCATGATTCACAACGGCCTCGACAAACTGGCTGATATCGAGGGGTTTGCAACGGCTTATGTAGAAGTGATCGGGTTGCCTTTCCCGATCTTTTTTGCTTATGTAGCTGCCTATACTGAACTGATCGCAGCTCCGCTGGTGGCAGTGGGTTTGTTGACCCGCGCGGCGGCGTTGGGTTTGTTCGCCACGATGGCGGTGGCCATGTTCCACCACATCAAGGTGGCCGGCTTCAGCGTTCCTTATCTGGAGCTATCGGCTATCTACGCGGCCATCTTCTTGGCCTTTGCGGTGAATGGCGGCGGCTGGTTCTCTTTGGATCAGCTCTTGGCGAACGGTATTGAGGCGGGGCTGAACCGCTCCAGCCGACAAAAGTTGGAGAGCCTGGAGTCTTCGTTGCAGGCCACTGAGAAGGTAATTGCGCTGGGGGATCAAGAGGCTGAAGCCGCCGAAACCCCTCGCTCCTGAGGGAGAGGGGCCGGGGGTGAGGGCTAAAGGCGGCTGGCGGCTCGCTCCATCAGGCGTTGGTGGGTGGAGCGCACCGGCTCTCCCGGCTTAGGCTGCCGCTGCACATAGGTGCCATCGGGGCGCAGCTCCCAAGCTTGCCGGTTATCCGTCAGACAAATCTCCAAGATCGCCTTCAGCTCTTGCTGCAACAGGGGATCCTCTACAGGGGTCACCACCTCGACGCGGCGATCCAGGTTGCGGGTCATGTAGTCGGCGCTGCCGATGAAGTACTCTTCCTGGCCGTCGTTGTAGAAGTAGAAGATGCGGGAGTGCTCCAAAAAGCGCCCGATGATGCTGATAACGCGGATGCGCTCGCTCAGGCCCGGGATCCCTGGTTTTAGGCAGCACATGCCGCGCACAATGAGATCAATCTCTACTCCTGCCTGGCTAGCCTCATAGAGCACTTGGATCATGCGTGGGTCGGTGAGGGAGTTGACCTTGACGATGATGCGCCCTTGGCGTCCTGCCTGGGCATGGCGCATCTCTCGCCGGATCAAGGCTTCCATGCCCTGGCGCAAGGTACGGGGGGCCACCAGCAGCTTGCGGAAGTGCCGCTGCCGCGAGTAGCCAGTTAGCAGGTTAAACAACTCGGTTACATCGTTGCAGAGGGTCTCGTTGCAGGTAAACAGGCCCAGATCGGTGTAGAGACGGGCGGTCTTGGGGTTGTAGTTGCCAGTGCCGATGTGGACATAGCGCCGCAGGGATCCCCCCTCTTCCCGCACCACCAGGGCCAACTTGCAGTGGATCTTCAGCCCTGGCAGGCCATAGGCCACGTGCACCCCGGCTTTTTCCAGCTTCTTGGCCCAGAGGATGTTGTTTTCTTCGTCGAAACGGGCCTTCAGCTCCACCAGAGCGGCCACCTGCTTGCCGTTTTCGGCAGCCTGGATGAGGGATCCCACCACCGACGAATCGCCAGAGGTGCGGTAGAGGGTTTGCTTAATGGTGAGCACCTGCGGATCGTTGGCCGCCTCCTCCAGAAACCGTTCCACACTGGCAGCAAAGGAGTCGTAGGGGTGATGCACCAGCAGATCCCCTTCCCGGATGACGGAGAAGATATCCACTGGCTCGTCGCTCACCGAGGCAGTACGCAAGCGGGGAGGGGTGACGGGCCCCCAAGGGGGATCCTTTAAATCGGGCCGGTTTAGGTTGAGGAACGCCATCAGCCCCCCCATGTTGAGGAGCCCATCCACCTCGTAGACAGAGTCAGCATCCAGATGCAGCTCTTCGCAGAGCCGCTGTCGAATGGCAGACGGCATGGACTTGGCAATCTCCATGCGCACCACCGAGCCAAAGCGGCGCTTGCGCAGCTCTTCTTGAATGGCCGCGAGCAGATCGTCGGCTTCGTCCTCTTGGATTTTCAGATCGGCACCGCGGGTGATGCGGAAGGGGTAGTACTCCAGCACTTCCATGCCCACGAACAGCGCCTCCAGATGGTGGGCAATCACCTGCTCCAGCGGCACAAAGCTCACCCCGTCCCGCAGCGGCACAAAGCGAGGCAGGGTGCTGGGCACCTTGATGCGGGCAAAGTGTTCCCTGCCGGTTTCCGGATCCCGCACCACCACCGCCAAGCTGAGGCTGAGGTTGGAGATGTAGGGGAAAGGATGGCCCGGATCCACCGCCAAGGGAGTGAGCACAGGAAACAACCGTTGGTCGAAATACTCCCGCAGCTCCTGCCGCTCCGGCTCGGCCAGCTCAGAAAAATCGCGGATGTGAATGCCTTGTTCCGCCAGCTTAGGCACCAATTCCTGCCGAAAACACTCGTGTACCTTTTGAATCAGGGGGCGCAGGTGCTGGGAAATCTGCCGCAACTGCTGCTGCGGCGTGAGGCCATCGGGGGTCGGCAGCAGCACGCCTGTTTCCAACTGACGGCGGATCACCGCCACCCGCACCATAAAGAACTCGTCCAGGTTGCTTTCGAAAATAGCCAGGAACTTCAGCCGCTCCAAGAGGGGGGTGCGCTCGTCCAGGGCCTCGTGCAAAACCCGGGCGTTGAACTCAATCCAACTCAGCTCCCGGTTGAAGTAGTGCTCCGGCAAGGCATAGCCCTCCTGGATGGGCGCAGTCGGGATCCCTGGCTGGCCGGCATTGGGGGGGCAACCTGTCGCATCGGGGTTGCGGGGCGACAAGGAGGAGTCCGTTTCCTTGGAGCGCGGAGTCATGGTGGCCGAGATCTGGGCTGTCTCAAAGCGTCAACAACGGCTGGAGCCGACCCAATCCTATCCTGCTGGGTTCTGCTTGGAGGAGGCGGAAGTGTCCAAAACAGGCTTGGGCGGGCGTTCTGGCAACAGCCCTTGGGAGCGGGTAAGCAGAATTACCTGCAGCAGGATCCCGATCAACAAAATGCGCAAGGGACCGGCCCGGGTGGCCCACTGGGGCGGCAGACGGTTGGTCAACCACTCGCTGCCCGACCACACCCCCCAAATGGCCAGCACCCCCAGCAGGGCGCCGCGATTGTTGCCGCTGCCCCCCGCGATCAACATCACCCAGACGATAAAGGTGGCAAACTCCGGCTGGAAGGCTTCCGGGCTGATGAAATTGACAAAGTGGGCATAGAGCGCCCCCGCCAGCCCCATCAGCATGGATCCCAGCACAAACGCCTGCAGGCGAAACTGGAGGACATCTTTGCCGGCGGCCAGGGTTGCCGGCTCATCCTCGCGGATGGCCCGCAGCACCCGTCCCCAGGGGGAGCGATAGGCCCGCTCACTCAGCCAGTAAACCACCGCCAAGACCAGCAGCACCAAGCCCAAGTAGAGCAGTGTATCCTGCCCTGGGATCCAGCCGCGAAAGGGGCGCGGAATGCGGGTGATGCCGCGCACCCCGTTGGTCAGCCAGCCCTCGTTCCTCAGGATTTGGCTGATGATCTCGGCAATGCCGATGGTGGCAATAGCCAAATAGTCGGAGCGCAGCTTCAGGGTGATCAAGCCAATCAAGAAGGCGATCGCACCGGCGGCGGCTACTGCTATGGCAAAGCCCACCCAGAACGGCAGATTGAAACCGCCCAGATGTTCAGGGGTGGGCGGCGTCGTGGCTATGGCGCTGGCGTAGGCCCCCACAGCAAAAAAGGCCCCCACGCCGATGTTGAACATGCCGGCATAGCCCCACTGGATATTGAGGCCCAGCACCAGCACGCCGTAGATCCCCACCAAAACCAAAAAGAAGATGGCGTAGCTCAACATCAGGCCCGCCCCCCCAATAGCCCTGTGGGCCGGAAGATCAGCATCAGCACCAAAATGGCGAAGGCTACCCCTGTTTTGTAAGCCGGATTGATCGCTAAAGTCGAGAACTCCTCCGCCAGGCCAATTACCAGCCCCCCAGCAATGGCTCCATAGGGACGGCCAATGCCGCCGAGAATGGCCGCCGCAAAAACGGGCAACAACAGCCGCCAGCCCATGGTGGGGTGCAGCCGCGTATCCAGGCCCAGGAAGATGCCCGCCACACAGGCCAAGGCGGCGCCGATGGCCCAAGTCCAGAGGATGATCCGCTCCGTCTCAATGCCGGTCACCTTGGCCAAGTCAAAATTGTCGGCCATGGCCCGCATCGCTTTGCCCACCCGCGTGCGCTGCAAAAACAGGTGCAGAGCCACCACCAGCAAGGCCGTTCCCACCAGAATCACCACCCAATCCGGCTTGATGCGCAGCCCCCCCAACTGCCAGGGCAACTGGATGCCGCTGCGGTACACCTGGTTGTTGGGCCCCCAAACGATCTGCACCAAGCTGCGCAAGATCAGGGCCGTGCCAAAAGAAGAAATGAGCAAAATCACCGGTGCTTCCCGGCGCAGGCGGCGATAGATCAGTTGGTCGATCCCCACCGCGCAAAGTGCCGTCGCCAAGGCCGCCGGGATCCAGCTCACCCCAATCGGCCAACCCAACCCGACAAACGTTAGAGCAAAATAGGCCCCCAAGGTCATCAGATCCCCGTGGGCAAAGTTGGCAAAACGCAAAATGCCGAACGTCAGCGACACCCCGATCGCCCCCAGGGCGTAGATGCTGCCCAGGACGAGGCCGTAGATAAAAAGCTGCAACAGTTGGGCCACCCTTGCCCCCGCAATACTCTGCCCTGATGATGCCACGGGTTTGTTAAAGCTGGATCCCATCCGGCCCAGCGGCAGGGTAGAGCTAGGGTAGGAGAAAGCGCGCAAGAGAGATCCATGCAGCCCAACTCTTCCCGGATCCCAGGTTGGCTAGTGGTTTTGGCCCTGCTGAGCGCTGCCTGTGGTGGGCCGGAGCCACCTCCAAGCAGGGATCCGGGTGTTCCGCGCGAGCCTATCTCCACCCCCCAGTTAATCTACGAAGACATCACTCTCACCCAGGCCAAACCCGATGGTGGCATTCTCTGGCGCTTGCGGGCGCGCCTGGCCGAATACGAGTCCCCCCCAGAAAACGGCTCCACTCCCGTACAGTTGGGATCCGCCCATTTGCAGTCTATCGAGGGAGAGTTTTTCGACGCAGACGATCGCGCCATCCGCCTCCGGGCCGAGCGGGGAT
>NZ_JANSIR010000116.1:38165-42066 GCF_047462155.1 Synechococcus sp. OH2 | reverse complement strand
CTGGAATTGACGGGCCAAGTGGTGGTGGAATCGGAGCGGGACAACCTGCGCCTGCAGGCAGAGCGGCTGCAGTGGCTGCCGGAAGAGCGCCTCCTCGAAGCCGAGGGCCAGGTACAGGTGGAGCTGTTGGACGGCCAGGGATCCCTGTGGGGGGATCGTTTGCGCATCGACTTTGGCCAGGCCCAGATGCAACTGGAGAATTGGGATCCAAGCCAACCGGTGCGGGCCAAGTATCGCGATCCGGAGCTGGAGCTGACCGCCAGCCGCTTGCTCTGGAACTTTGGTGCCGGCGAGGTGCAGGCGTTGGGAGCAGTCGAGGTGGATGCCCCCCAGCAAAGGGTGCGCCTCAGCGGCGAGCAGTTGCGGGCCCCGCTGCCCCTGACCGAGCTGCGCCTGCTGGGCAACGTGAAAGCCAAATCCGTTCCCGTTGGCGGAACGGGATCCCTGCAGACCGGCCAAGAGCTGGAAGCCCAAGAGATCCGCTGGCGCATCGGCTCCACCCAACTGCAAGCCCTGGGCAATGTGCGCTACCGCCAGCCTGGACAAGCCCTGACTGTGAGCGGTGACCAAGGGATCCTGGATTGGCAGGCCAACACCGCCCGGATCCAAGGCAACAGCCAAACCCGGCTCACTTTGCCCTAGGAGCCGACGGCAAAGGGCCGACAAGAGCATGTCAAGATAGTTTAAGAACCGTGTTGGGTGGGTTGTGGTGAGGAGTTCAGCAATGGCAGAGGCCGCCTGGGGGGAACGCCCCAACATTCTGTTAATCGTGCTGGATACCCAGCGGGCGGATCGCCTTTCCTGCTACTGGTCAGAGGAAGAGCGGGCCCGCCAAGTGCCCACCAGCCCCAACCTGGATCGGCTGGCCTCCGAGTCCACCCTCTTCGAGCGGGCCATCGCCCCCGCCCAGTGGACGATCCCCTCCCACGCCTCCCTGTTTACGGGGGAATACCCCAGCACCCACCAGACCGTCCAGGCAGACCTGGAGCTGAGCCCTGCTCTACCCACCCTGGCGGAGCTGTTGAAGCTGGGCGGCTACACCACCGTGGGCTTTTGCAACAACCCCCTGATCGGGATCCTGAAAAACGGCCTGCGGCGGGGCTTCGACACCTTCTACAACTACGGCGGGGCCCTACCCACCCGCCCTCCCGAAGGCAACCCTCTGCCGGCTCCCCTCAACCGCTGGCTGGCCGCCTACACCCAGTTTTGGCGCCGTCTCTCCTACCCGGTGCAAAATGCCTTTGCCCGCTCCGACACCCTTTTTCAGTTGGCGCTGCACCCCTGGTTTGCCTCCCTCTGGACCCGCCTGATGAACTTTAAGGGCAACACGGCTGCCTCCATCGCCGACCTGAACCGCTACCTGCAGCAGATAGCCCGCCGCCCTGCCGGAGCACCGCCTTTCTTTTGCTTCGTCAACCTAATGGAGCCCCACCTGCCCTACTGGCCGCCGGAGCCCTTTGTGCAGAAATACGCCCCCTACTTCAAGACCAACCGCGAGGCGCGCGACTTTTTGCGCCAGTACAACGCCCAGCCCTACCGCTGGATGGCGCCCCTGCCGCAGCCGCTTTCTCCCCTGCAAGCGCAGGTGCTCAGGGACATCTACGATGCCGAGGTGGCCTACCAGGATCACCTGCTGGGATCCGTCTTCGCCACCCTGCGCCACACCGGCCTGGAGCAGAACACTCTGGTGGCTATCGTCGCGGATCACGGAGAAGGCTTGGGGGAGCATGACTTCGTCGGCCATGCTTTTGTGGTTTACGAAGAGCTAATCCGCGTCCCCCTGATCCTGCATTACCCCGGCTATTTTCCGGCAGGAAAGCGCGTGGCCACCCCCGTTTCCACCCGCCGCCTCTTTCATACTCTCTTGGAAGCTGCCGGCTTCCGCCCCAGCCTTTCTCTAGCCAACGGCGCCCCCCGTATCAGCCTCAAGCTTCGCCGCGAGATCGCCCGCCTCAGCCTGACCCGCACCCTGGCCGGTGAGGATCCGGAGCAGGGGGTGGTGCTCAGCGAGGCCTTCCCGCCCCACCTTCTCCTGCGGGCCATGGAAAACCGCAACGACAGCCTGCTGCAGGCGCGCGCCTGTTACGACACCCGCCGAGCCCTCTACGAAGGGGTGACCAAGCTGATCCAAACCGGAGATCGCCCCAGCCTCTACAACCTGGAGCAGGATCCGGCGGAACTGCGGGATCTGCTCTTGGCCGGGATCCCTTCTCAGCCGGGGGATCCTGAGTTGGGATCCCTTTCTCCACAGGCTTGGCTAGACCGCCTGCGGCAAGGGCTAAGGCAGTGGGTGGAGTGGGCAGAATCGCGCCGGCCCAGCACCGCTCCTCGCCGAGTTGACATGGAAAGCAACGCAGACTTGGTGCGGCGGATGCAAGAGCTGGGCTACCTGGAGTAGGAGCTATTCCAGCTCCCCCTCTTCCCCCCAATGATCCCGCAGGTAGCCGTTGAGATCGTAGGCATCTGTCTCCTCGGGATCCGCCGTCGGCCAGTCCTCGTTCTGCCCACCGATGATGACGCGGGTGAGGCCAATGTATTCTAAGCTGAGGGTGCGCAAGGCGTTGATCAACACATCCAGCGCCAAGGCATCGGCAGTGCCCAGATCAAACCAGCAGCGGGCCCAGTTGTCCTTTTCTTCCAGGGATCCCATGTTGTGCATCAGGGAGGTCAAGGGAGCCGAGTCGCTAGGGTACTCCAAGTAGCTGAGATCCGCCTCGGCCTCTTGGGCCACCAGGCGCTCGGCGTTAAATCCCCCCAACTTGCCTAGCACATACCACGACTCTAGGACTTCCCTGAGGTACTCCAACTCCGCTGGAACCGGCGGCTCCGCAAACTCAAACCAGATCCAGAGATTTCCCGGATCGCACTCGCGAAACTCCACTTGCATGGACGGTTTCTCAGCTAGGCCTAGCCATCGATCTTAGTCTGGCCCAGGTCAGCTAGAAACCGCAGGAGCCCCGCCCTGTACCCCCGTATACGGGGGGAGGGGGGCCGGTCAGGGTCGGGAGGAATGCGGATGACGTATAGTTGCAACATGACCCAAGTTTTAACTATCTCCTGCAAGCTCAAGGTATCTGCTTCGCAAGCCCTGAAGCTAGAGGCAACCTTGTCGGCTTTTGCACAAGCACTCCTTGCGCCAGCGGGGCGGAGGCCTTACTGGGTCAACCAAAACACACCAGAGAAGGTGGTCAACTGCCTCAAGCTTCAATCGCTCTGCTACCGCGAAATTCGTACCCGCTTTGGGCCATCCAGCAACCTGGCACAACAGGTGTGCAGAAGGTTAGCTGCTACCCGCAAGGTTGCCCAGCAAAAGAATCGTCCGGTCAAAGCGTTCAGGGGAGGTTTTGTGACCTTTCGCGCTAGCGGGACGGAGTCCTTTGACGCCCGCATCTTTTCTTTTCGGGAAAGAGACTGGACGGTGTCGCTGACCACAAGCCCCCCTCTTGTCCCCCCGCCTGCGGGGGGATGGGGGGCCGGACGCGAACGCTTTGAGCTGGATGTTGGCTCCTACCAGCGCGGCAGGCTGGCGGGTTCTCATCCCAAAGCAGCCACGTTGGTCAAACGCCAAGACGGTTCCTCCTTCACCCAGATTGGCGTGGAATCTGAGGCGCCGAAACCGCAGAGCACTCCCAAGGTGATTGGTGTGGACTTGGGCAGGACAGATATTGCCCACACCTCTGAGGGAGACCACTGGAATGGACAGCAGTTGAACCAGGTCAGAGACCACTACTCCCACTTGAGAGCGGCTCTGCAACGCAAGGCCAGGAAGGGCACACGCAACACTCGGCGTCGATGCCGGGAGCTGTTGCAACGGCTGTCTGGTCGGGAGAGCCGCTTTCAAGCTTGGGTGAACCATCGCATCGCCAAGTCCATTGTTTCCAGGGCGCTGGCCACCCACAGC
>NZ_JANSIR010000116.1:38040-38155 GCF_047462155.1 Synechococcus sp. OH2 | reverse complement strand
CCTTGTTGCTCGAGCACTGGCCACCCACAGCTTTATTGCCTTGGAAGACTTGACTGGGATCCGTGAACGAGTCAACCAACAGCGGCGCAGCAAGAGAGAGCGGCGGCGGTCGAAC
>NZ_JANSIR010000116.1:37019-37964 GCF_047462155.1 Synechococcus sp. OH2 | reverse complement strand
GGCCACCAGATCCCGCCGCCGCAGCTGCTCCGCCAGGACTTCCCCCAGATGAGCCACCGCGCCAGGCAGCAGGTTGAGAACCTCCCCGGAATGGGGATCCCGTTCTTCCCAGCGCCCCTCTAGCAAAATCTGGATCCCAGCCGGGGTGGTTCCTGCCTCCGCCAAAACCTCTCCTTGGCAAAAGGGTTGCTCCTGGAGGTGCTCCGCCAGAGGATACAAGCTCTCCAGCGCCAGGCTTTGAAACAGGGTTTGCCCCTTCAGCCACTGGGCACGCTCAACAGGGGTCATCTGAATGCGCTGGATACTCCAGCGTCTATACGGCGGGGAGGGATAACGCTAATAGGCTTGGCATGACCCAAGTCCTGACTATCTCCTGCAAGCTCAAGGTGTCTGCGTCACAAGCCGCCAAGCTGGATGCGACCTTGTCTGCTTTTGCACAAGCACTCCTCGCGCCCGCGGGCCGGAGGCCTTACTGGGTCAACCAAAACACGCCAGAGAATATAGCCAACCTTGTCAAGCTCCACTTCTTATGCTATCGCGAAGTCCGTGCACGGTTCGGGCTGTCCATTAATCTCACTCAACAAGTGTTCCGACGGTTAGCCGGTGCCCGCAAGCTTGCCCAGCAGAAAAACCGTCCCGTCAAGGCATTCAAGTCTGGCTTTGTTACCTACGATGCCCGCATCTTCTCTTTCCGGGAGAGGGACTGGACGGTGTCGCTAACCACCGTTGAGAGACGCGAACGCTTTGAGCTGGATGTTGGCTCCTACTAGCGGGGCAGGCTCACAGGCTCTCATCCCAAAGCAGCCACGTTGGTCAAACGCCAAGACGGTTCCTCGTTCATCCAGATTGGCGTGGAGTCTGAGGTACCGGAACCGGAGCACGCCGTCAAAACAATGGGCGTGGATTTGGGTAGGAGGGATATTGCTCATACTTCTGAGGGGGATC
>NZ_JANSIR010000116.1:36924-37009 GCF_047462155.1 Synechococcus sp. OH2 | reverse complement strand
CTTTGAGCTGGATGTTGGCTCCTACCAGCGCGGCATGCTGGCGGGTTCTCATCCCAAATCGGCCACGCTCATCAAACGCCAAGAC
>NZ_JANSIR010000116.1:36501-36914 GCF_047462155.1 Synechococcus sp. OH2 | reverse complement strand
GTTCTTACTACATCCAGATTTGCGTGGAGCAGGACCCACCGGAGCCACAAGACACCACCGAGGCGATGGGTGTGGACTTGGGTAGGAGAGATATTGCCCACACCTCTGAGGGGGATAACTGGAATGGACAGCAGCTAAATAAGGTGAGGGATCACTACTCCCGCTTGAGAGCGGTTCTCCAACGCAAGGCCAGTCAGGGCCCACGCAGCATTCGGCGCAGGTGTCGGGAGCTGTTGCAACGGCTGTCTGGTCGGGAGAGGCGCTTTCAAGCTTGGGTGAACCATCGCATCTCCAAGTCCATTGTTGCTAGGGCACTGGCCACCCACCGTTTTATTGCCTTGGAAGACCTGACCGGGATCCGTGAACGAGTCAACCAACAGCGGCGCAGCAAGACGGAGCGGCGGCAGGCCAAT
>NZ_JANSIR010000116.1:35832-36491 GCF_047462155.1 Synechococcus sp. OH2 | reverse complement strand
ACAGCTCGCAGACCTGCCACCGGTGTTTGTGGCTTGGGCAGCGGGAAGAGAAGCATTTTCGTTGTGTGAACCCAGCTTGTGGTTGGGAGGGAGATGCAGACTTTAACAGTGCTAACGTGATTGCCCTTTTGGGGGTCGCTGTAAACCGGCCTGGAGGCCCGTGGTTGGCTTGCCAACTGCAGGGCTACCATTCGCGTCAGCGGCGCGTAGCGCTTAAGCCCGCTCCGTACCGCTTAGCGGTCGGAGCCGGGTAGTTTACTGGTTTCTCCCTGAACCCCCTAGGGAACTCTGTTCGCTTGCGCGAGCAGCGATAGCACCTACCGTTGGGGCCTACGGCCCGCTAACGCGAGGGGGTCTTCCCAGTCAGTTGCTCAAGCGCTCGGCGCCGCTAGCCCTCACCCCCCGCCCCTCTCCCAAAAGGAGAGGGGAGTTTGGGATCGAGGCGGCAGGCAGTCTCATTGCGGTTGGAATGGCCATAGGAGGGATGGCAAAGAAACCCGCTCCCCGCCCCAGACAAGGCCAAAGCATCCTATACTGTTGCGGCGGTAGAAATAAGCGGGAAGCTGCTGCCTATGTCTGAACTTCTCCCCTTGCCTTCGCTCCACAACCAGGTGGCAGTGGTCACCGGAGCCAGCCGCGGCATTGGCCGGGCCGTTGCC
>NZ_JANSIR010000116.1:31102-35728 GCF_047462155.1 Synechococcus sp. OH2 | reverse complement strand
GATTGGCGCCAAGGTGGTCGTCAACTACGCCCGCTCCGCCGCCGAGGCTGAGTCGTTGGTGCAGGAGATCGCCGCTCTGGGGGGCGAAGGGATGGCTGTGGCCGCCGATGTCTCCCAGCCGTCGGCGGTGGAACAACTCTTTGAGCAGGTGATGGAGCGCTGGGGGCGGGTGGACGTGCTGGTGAACAACGCCGGCATGGCCCGCGACACCCTACTGCTACGCATGAAGCCGGAAGATTGGCAGGCGGTGCTGGATCTCAACCTCACGGGGGTCTTCCTCTGCCTGAAGGCAGCCGCCAAGATCATGGTCAAGCAGCGGCAGGGGCGGATCATCAACATCACCTCGGTGGTGGGCCTGGTGGGCAATCCCGGCCAGGCCAACTACAGCGCCGCCAAAGCAGGGGTGATTGGTCTGACGAAGACAGCAGCCCGCGAGCTGGCCAGCCGCAACATCACCGTCAACGCCGTTGCCCCCGGCTTTATCACCACCCAGATGACCGAGAAGTTGGATCCCGGCCCCATCCTGGCCCAGATCCCTCTAGGGAGACTGGGATCCCCAGCGGAAGTGGCGGGGCTGGTGCGCTTTTTGGCGGCCGACCCGGCGGCAGCCTACATCACCGGGCAGGTTTTCGCCATCGACGGTGGCATGGTGATGAGCTGATCCTTCTACCAGGCCAGGGCCAACCCATCGGCACGGGGTTCGGAAGCCCCGATTAAGTGATCCCCATCGCGAAAGATGATCTGTCCCCGGCCAAAAAGGCCGTAGTCCTCTTCTGCAGCTACCACCTGCACCGCGTGGCCCCGCGCAGCAAGCTCTCCCACCACCTGAGGGGGGGCCGTGCTCTCCAGCGCCACCTGCGGGATCCCTTGGTCGAGAAGCACCCGCCAGCGGGGCGCATCCAGAGCCGCTTGGGGGTTCAGGCCGTAATCCACCAGATTCACCACCACCTGCACATGGCCTTGGGGCTGCATCGTCCCTCCCATGACGCCAAAAGGGCCGAGAGGGATCCCATCTTTGGAAAGAAAGGCGGGGATGATCGTGTGGTAGGGGCGCTTGCGCGGGCCCACCTGGTTGGGATGACCGGGTTCCAAGGTAAATCCGGTGCCGCGATTGTGGAGGGCAATCCCTGTCCCTGGAACCAGCAGGCCGCTGCCGAAGCCGTCGAAGTTGGATTGGATCAAAGACACCATCAGGTCGCCATCAGCTGTGGCCAAGTAAACCGTTCCCCCCTGAGGTAGCCCTGGCTGAGCCAAGGGGATGGCCCTAGAACCAATCAACAGCCGCCGTTGCTGGGCATAACGTTTATCCAGCATTTGGGCGGGACTCACCTGTAAATAGTCGGGATCCGCTACCTGCCGGCTCACATCGGCAAAAGCCAGCTTCATCGCCTCAATCTGCAGGTGATAGCGCTCGCCGGCCTCGTAGGGGATCCGACCCAGCTCAAAACCCTCCAAAAGGTTGAGGGCCATCAGGGCGGCAATGCCCTGGCCATTGGGGGGGATCTCCCAGACGGTGTAGCCGCGGTAATCGGTATGGATGGGTTCTACCCAGTCGGCCCGATGTTCTGCCAAGTCGGCGCGGGACAGGAGACCGCCGGTGGTATCCGAAAAAGCCAGCAGCTTCTCCGCCAGCTCCCCCCGGTAAAAACTCTCGCCGCCACTATGGGCAATCTCTGCCAGGGTTTGTGCATGCAGAGGGCTGCTCCAGCGCTCCCCCGCCCGTGGAGCACGCCCCTGGGGGAAAAAAACGGCTTTGAAGGCCTCGTGGCGGGGATCCGGCAGCGGCAAATAGGTGGCCTCCGCCGCCTGCCACAGTTGGGCAATCCGGGGAGAAACCGGAAACCCCTCGCAGGCCAAGCGAAGGGCGGGCCCAAACAGGCGCTCGAAGGGCAGCCGTCCCCAGCGCCGGTGCAAGGCTTGCCAAGCCGAAACAGCCCCCGGCACCGTTACTGCCAACCAATCGTAAGCGGGAATCTGGCCGACACAGCGCTCCGGCGTCAGGGCAGCTGGGCTGCGACCGGAAGCATTCAAGCCGTACAGCCGGCCCTTCTCCCCTCCCTCCCACACCAGCGCAAAAGCATCGCCACCAATGCCATTGGAAGTCGGCTCCACCACCGTCAAAGCCACCGCCATCGCCACGGCTGCATCCACGGCATTGCCGCCGGCCCAGAACATCTCCATACCCGCCATTGCTGCCAGCGGTTGGCTGGTGGCCACGGCTCCCCGTTTGCCCATCACCACCCGTCGCCGCGAGGTAAATGGATAGCGATCCAGGGCCTGCCGTAAAAAAACCGGTGCTGGAGAGAGAGGATCCTGCATGGGTCTGTGCTCCCTATACAGGCAAGCTCAGAAGTGCTGCCAACTCGGCAAAGCTGTCCACCACCGCATCGGCCCCCGCCCGGCGCAGTTCCTCGGCAGTGAAAGCAGTGGTGAGGCCAACTGCCAAGCAGCCGGCCCCCTTGGCGGCGCGGATCCCGTGGGTGGAGTCTTCGACCACCAAACACCGGCTGGGATCCAAGCCCACCTTGGCAGCCGTTTTCAAATAGGGCTCGGGGTCGGGCTTGGCCCGCCGAATATCTTCGGCAGTAACCACGGCGTCGAACCAGCGGTGCAGGTTAAAGCGCTGGAAAATCTGCTCTTGATCCCGACGGGTGGCCGAGGTGGTGAGGGCGAGGGCCGAGAAGCGGCGGCGGCTAGCCGCCAAAAACTCCAGCACCCCTGGCACCAGCGGCACCTCTCCCAGTAGTTCTCCAAAAGCCTTGGCCTTTTCCTCGATCAAACGCTGCACCAGCAGGGATCGTTCTACGGGCGGGGTGTCCGTCAGGTGTTCTACGAGATACTCGAACATGTCCTGGTCGGTGCGCCCCTTAAACTGCAGGGAGATGGGAGCCAGATCCAGAGAGATCTGACAGCGCTGCAGGGCGATGACTCCGGCGCGGGCGTGGATCGGCTCCGAATCCACGATTACCCCGTCCATATCCAAAAGCAAGCCGGCAGTCGCGTCAGCGGCGCGGAGCGCTTCGGGTTGCATAGACAGTTGGGCAAGCGCGGGACAGGGATCCCCTTAGCAACAAGGCTGCTCTGTCGCCATCCCCCAGCCACAAAAGCGGCTGGTAACCTGCCAGATGGGATCCAACACATCGGTGAGGGCGTGGTCGCTCTCTACAGATACCAGTTGCGCCCAAGGACGACGGGCCACGTAGTCGCGGCTGGCCTGGATGGGAATGATCTCGTCCCGGATCCCATGCACAATCAGGGTGGGCACAGGCCGGCGCAACGCCCCATCCGGGTAGTGTTGGGCATCGGTGACAAAGCCGTACTCCAACAGCAGTGGACGGCCTTCTCCGTAGTGAAATACCGGCATTTGCCCAGTGCGTTGCCAGCTTTCCACCGCCTCCGCCCCCAGCCGCGGCAGCCAATGGCCCAGAAAGCCAAAGGCCGGTGCCAAGAGCACCAGACGCTGCACGCAGGGTTGCTGCTCAGCCACCCAGGCGGCCACCAGTCCCCCCAAGCTAGAACCAATAAGGGTAACGGGAGGATGGCCCATTTGCGCCAACTGCTCAGAAACCTGCCGGATCTGGCGGGTCAAGGTAAGCTGGGCAAAGTTGCCCTGGTTGAGATCGGGCACCTGCAGAGAGATCCCAAGCTGCTGCAGCCGCTGCCGGAAAAAAGTAGCCTTGGCCGATTGGGGCCCAGAGCCGAATCCGTGCAAGTAGATGACCGCCACGATGACAGGGATCCCTAGGGGCCTGTGGCTGCCGAGAGCCAGCCTGCCCCCAACACCACGCTGATGGAGAGGAAGAGGGTGGCTACCGTCCAGGTGATGCGGTTGAGGTTCTGCTCGGCGCTTTTGGAGCTGGAGAACAATTGAGCTTGGCCGCCGATGCCCGCCAGCCCATCCCCTTTGGGGCTATGCAACAACACCAGTATCACCAGCAAAACGGCCGAGGCAGACCAAAGGAACTCGAAGAAGGCTTCCATCGCAGAGGATCCCAGTAGGGCACGTTGCTGAAGCTATTATCGCCTGTATCTCCACCCTGGCACACCCTGCGCTCCCCTTCCAAAACCCACTAGATTGGAGTTTCAGCGTGGGCCAGGGAGATCTCTCACTGCCAGCCCTTTCCTCTCTGGGGGAGGAGCAGGCCGTTATCTGGCTAAGCCTAACCCTGTTTTGACACTCCCCCGACTAAAGTCGGAGGATTCTTACGCAGTCCACAAGCAGGCTCGTAAAGGCGCTGTCAAGACGCCCCTACCCACTTCCCTAGGGTAAAGCCCTAAGGTTCTGCTTACTTTGCTAAGCAACGCCCCCACGCTCTGCACTGCTCAGGTTTTCCACCGTAGCAGGTGCTTGCTAAGGCCTCCGGCCCGCTGGCGCGAAGGGAGAGCAACTTAAGTTGCTGGCGGGCTTCTCCGCCCCGCACTTTAGTGTGGGACTACCAAGCTATCCCCTGTGCCCTGGGTGAGATCTCTTCCGCCGCCTCTAAGCGGAGCCGTCGCATGGCTGTTGCTGGCCTTGCTGTTGTGGACGGTGGCCACAGCAGTCGCGGACTTCTTGCATCAAGCTCGACAAAGGCACCGCATCCCCTGCCACAAGTGCAGGTTTTACAGCAGGGATCCCCACCTCAA
>NZ_JANSIR010000116.1:14672-31092 GCF_047462155.1 Synechococcus sp. OH2 | reverse complement strand
CAACTGCAGGGCTACCGTTCGCGTCAGCGGCGCGTAGCGCTTAAAGCCCGCTCCGTACTGCTTAGCGGTCGGAGCCGGGTAGTTTACCGGTGCGTAGCACTATGAGCAAGGTTTTGGTTTTAAATGCCTCCTACGAGCCGCTCAACGTCACCAGTTGGCGCAGAGCTGTCGTCCTTTTGCTCAAGGGCAAAGCCGAGCAAATCGAGCACAACGGCAAAGTAGTCTACGGCAACATCCCTCTGCCCACCGTCATCCGCCTGCGCCACTACGTTCACGTTCCCCACAAAGAGATTCCCCTGACACGCCGCAACGTCCTCTATCGCGATGGGCACCGCTGCCAGTACTGCGGTTGTTATGGCGAAGACCTCACCCTGGATCACGTGATCCCGCGCTCCCGCGGCGGCGGAGATACCTGGGAAAATGTGGTCAGCGCCTGTGTGCGCTGCAACGTGAAAAAAGGGAATCGCACTCCGCGTGAGGCTGGCATGCCCCTGCTGCGCCAGCCCCGCCGCCCCCACAGCACCCTTTACTTTGAAATCTCCAAAGCTGTCAGCAGCGGATCCTACCGGGAATGGCTGAAGTACGCCATTGGTCTGGAAGGAGACTCGCCGCCAGAGCCGGCAGGCAACCCCGGCTAGCTCTCAAGGCTAAGGATGCAGGTCTGAAACCGGCGCTGCTTTGAAAGGGGGAGGAGAGGTGGTGGCCGGGATCCCCGTCTCGATCCACTGGTGGATCAGGGCATTGACCTGTTCGGGGCGCTCATCGTGAGGGCAGTGGCCGGCTTCCAGGAAGTATTCCACCGCCTGAGGGTAGTGAGCCCGGTACAGCTTGGAGCGCTCGCGGGCCCGCATCCAGGGATCCCGTTCGCCCCAAATCAACAACAGGGGGCGCACCAAGCTGCGCAGCAGCTCACCCACATAGCGCCCCTTCTGCCCGCCCCGCATCAGGGCCACGAACACATCGGCAGCCCCCGGATCCCGTGTGGGGCGATGAATGTCTTCCACCAGTTGATCCGTCACTGCCGCCGGGTCGTAATAGACCTGCTTCAGCTTGGAGCGAATCACCCGCGGCTGCCGCAAATACTGAAACAATAGGTAAGACACCAGGCGCTGGCGCAGGCCCCAGCCCACCAGGCCACGCAGCCATTGCCGCCAGCCAGAAGGGGATCCCTTAGCAGTGGAAAAGCCACCGGCTCCGTTAAGCAACACCACCCCCCGCACCCACTCCGGCCACTCTGCCGCAAGGCTGAGCACCACATAGCCACCCAGGGAGTTGCCAATGGCCACCACGGGCCGCCGGATCACCTGTTGACAGAAATCCCGCAGTTGATCCCGCCAGATCTCGGCGCGGTAGTCCCAGTTGGGCTTGGCCGAACGGCCAAAGCCGAGCAAATCGATAGCATAGACCTGGTAGTGTTGGGCCAACTCAGGGATATTCTTGCGCCAGTGGTCGGTGGAGGCCCCAAAGCCGTGCACCAAAAGCAAAGGCTGCCCCTGCTCGCCCTGTTTGACATAATGAACGGATTGCCCGCGCCAAATCCAGCGTGCCGAGATGGGAGTGGCCGGTGCCGACGTTGATACCATAAGGTTTGCTCGTGAGCTTTTCTCATTCTAGATTCATTTAGATTTTGCCTAGCCAGCTCCGAAGCCGCCGCCGGGCAAGGTATCCTAAACACCGGTTGGATACGCACATGATCGCGTTTTTGACAGGCCACCTCGTCGCTGTGGAACCGGGAGAGCGCAGCAGCCTCACCCTGGAGGTGCAGGGGATCGGCTATCGCATCCAGGCGCCGGCCCGTTTTCTCAAGCAACTGCCTCCTGTAGGAGAGCCTGTGCGGGTGTTCACCCATCTGCTGGTGCGGGAGACCGAGCTGGTGCTGTACGGGTTTGGCTCGCCAGCGGAGCGGGATCTGTTTGTGGAACTGATCAAAGTCCCGGGGGTGGGTCCGGCTTTGGGTCTGGCGCTGCTCAACACTTTCGCTTTGCCGGAGCTGGTGCAGGCGGTGGTTACCGAAAATGTCCGCCTCCTCTCCCTAGCCCCAGGGGTGGGCCACAAAACGGCCCAACGGCTGGCGCTGGAGCTGAAAAGCAAATTGGCCCACTGGCGACAAGGCCTAGAGAACGCAGATCGCCCTCTGGCTGGCGGGCCGCCCCCCTCTATCCGGGAGGAGGTGGAAATGGCCCTGCTGGCCCTCGGCTACAGCCTCCAGGAAATTCAAGCGGCCCTGCAAGCCCTTCCACCTCAGCCCCGGCAGACGGAAGACTGGCTGCGCGAGGCCATCAGCTACCTCAGCCAACAGCCATGAGTGGCTCAGCCCCCAAGCAGCGCCGCGTTGGCATTCTCGGCGGCACCTTTAACCCCGTCCACCACGGCCATCTGATCATGGCCGAGCAGGCCCTCTGGCAGTTCAACTTGGATCAGGTGCTGTGGATGCCGGCAGGGGATCCTCCCCACAAGCCCTTGGCCGCCGGCGCCAGCAAAGCAGATCGCCTGGCCATGGTGAAGCTGGCCATTGCCGACCACGAGCGCTTTGCCTGCTCCGAGCTGGAGATCCGCCGTCCTGGCCCCTCCTACACCATTGAGACAGTGCGCTGCCTGATGCAAGAGCAACCCAACACCCAGTGGTACTGGATCATCGGGGTGGATGCCCTGCGGGGTCTGCCCCAGTGGTACCAGGCGGAAGAATTGGCCCGCCTCTGTCACTGGATTGTTGCCCCCCGCCTCGATGCTGGCGACGCCGCCCAGGTGCTGCAGTCGGTGGCTGAGAAGCTGCCCATCCGGGCAACAATCTTGGACGCCCCCACCCTAACGCTTTCTTCCACCTACCTGCGTCAGCAAATCCAAAAAGGGGGATCCATCCGCTACTTGGTGCCCTCCGCTGTGGAGCACTACATTCGCCAACACCGACTCTATCTCGACCCTTGAAGAAAAAAAGAGGAGGGCTCCCCCCTCTTCAATCAACCCATTAACCCATTTGCTACAGCAACGGCCCGCCCAACTTTTTTTCAGGGAGGAGAAGCTGAAGATTGAAGTTAAAGATGCTGTTTCCTTGAGCGGGCGGGCAATCGCAAAAAATTGCAACCCAACCTGCCGGCGGCTTAGTAAGCCAGGCCCATGCTGCGGGTGGTTTCGGGCCCAAGATAGACGCGGATGCTCAGGAAATCGGTGGGGCAAGCAGTCTCACAGCGTTTGCAGCCAACACAGTCTTCGGTGCGGGGGGCAGCGGCGATCATGCCGGCCTTGTTGTTCCCCTTCCAGGGCACCATTTCCAACACATCGGTAGGGCAGGCCCGCACACACTGAGTACAACCGATGCAAGTGTCGTAGATCTTGACCGTGTGAGCCATTAGCGTTCTCCAGTCGAGCTCTTTGAAAGGTTAAAAAAGGTTTACCCCTCTGGCGTGGCAGCCACACCACTGCACAGGTGCCCTCAGTGTACTGTAGTCCTGCCCAGCCACCCCAATCTCCGATCCAAATGTTCAAACAAATTTACATCCCCCCGGATCCCTTGCCGCCCCGACGGGAAGGTCGCCCTCGCGGTTGGGCTAGGATCGCTTGAGGAAGAGCAGGGCAAGGATCCTACGAATGGGACGCTCGGTGCGGAATTGGAGAAGGCAAACCCGAAGCCAGATGCGCCGCCTGGGACCTGTTTTGGCCGGCATTTTGCAGGAAATCTATGAGGAGAACATCCCTCGCCTGCGCCGCTGGGATCGGCAGCTTACCAACTGGGTGTACCGCCGCGGCTGGAGGGTGGATCCCTCCTTGCCTAAGGTGGCTATCTACGTGTTGGGTACGGTGGTGATCCTAGCGATTCCAATTCTCACCTGGGCAGTTGTGGTTGCCGTTGTTGCCTTTCTCGCCATCCAAATGGTTCAAAAATGGTCCCAGGCAGCCCCCGCCAGGGATCGCCACTATCTGCCGAGCGCCGATGCGGAGGACGACCCCGATCCCCGCCGAGAGGACTGGGACGATTGACGGGCTAACTGTCCCTGCGCTGGTACAGGGGATCACCCTTGGGTGGAGGGGGCGACTCTTTTGGGCTGCTAAGGCGCTGCCTCATCTGTCTGACCAGCTTTTGCTGGGAGCGGTTTTCCAGCCTGTTTAGGCCAAGGGCGCCGGCCAGGATCCCTAACTGTAGAGCCAAGCTGGGCAGGGTAGTCTCCAGATCCCGCCCTGCCAAGGCCCGAAAGAAAAACACAAATGCCCCAACGCCAGCCGAAAAACCCACCGCCAGGTAGACAAAGCGCCGCAAACTGCGGTAGGGAGCGGTCACTTCTGCCAGCAGCCTCGCCTGCTCCGCCGTCAGATCCTGGGGCAAGCTGGCTTTGGGCGAAGACTTGGGATCCGATTCCGCCATTGGCTATACCTCCTCAGGCAACAGCAAGGGATCCCGCCCAGAAATCACTGCCAAGCTTTCCTCGGCGGCCCGACAGGCGGCTAGGATATCTTGCTCTTCCCCGCCCAAGTAGACGCGGCCAAAGCTACCAAAAGGCATCACCTCGAGGATGTTGATCCGGGCCGATTTTTCTGCCTCATTGGCGGCCAGGGGGGCATAGCCTGCCGGCTGCACCTCCAGGATGTAAAGGGTTTGGCCCGCTAGAAGCATCTGGCCACGGCGGAAACGGTTGATCAACTGGGTTTGGTGGGGATCGATGTTGCGGATGATCTGGCTAGAGATGATGCGCGGCTTGAGACGCTCCTGTTCGCTCACCCCCAAAGCCGCCAGGATGGCCCGCCCGGCAGTGCGGGTATCCCCCTGGTTGCTGGAGTGAACCTCCAAAAGACCGTAGAGGCGCTCTACTACCTGCAACCCTGGCCTTACCGAGGTGGCTTTGAGGGCGATGTCCATGACGCGGTTGATCTCAATGCCGGGGGAAATCTCGACCCAGAGGGAAGTGTCCCCCGGCAGGGGCAAAAAGCCCTGGGCCACCGTGCCCAGATAGGCGGCGTATTGGGGCTGGAGCCGATCCAAAAACACGTAGCTGCGTAGGTCAATCCCCAAAGGAGTTCTCCCCTAGTCGCCTGGGCTTTGTGGGATGACAAGCTGGGAGTGGATCCCTATCTTCAGTCTCGCCTGATCTGGCCAGCTTTGGAGAAGGGGGCCAGCGGGATCCCACCCTCCCACGGCTACAGGCCGCCCTGGGCCACCACCTTTACAGTTGTCAGGGCTTCCAGGTCGATGGGCCCGCGCACATGCAGCCGCTGGGTAGAAATGCCCAGGGACGGGTCGCGAATCGCCCCCAAGGTAGGGATCCCGCTTCCGCGGCCTGCTGAGAGGGGCGTGGTGTTGATGTGGATAAGGGCCGCATCCACCTCCTGGAGAAAGCGCTGGGCCGCCGCCTGGCTATCAGTGAGGATGGTTTCCGACTGATGGTAACCGTTTTTGTTAATCCAGGCGATAGCCTCCGTTAAATCCGCTACTAGCTGGAGGCGCAGATGGGGACGCCGGGTGGAGTCAAACCCTTCTCCCAGCGGCTGGAGCTGGGGAAATTGCTCTAGAATTGGGGCGGCCGCCTGGACATCGACCTCCCCCTGACTGAGCAAAGCTTCGACCAGCGCTGGCAGATGGCTGGCGGCCCAGTCGGCGTGGATCAGCAGCCAGAGGGTGAGGGGCTGGTAGATGGGGATCCCTTCTGGGCCATAGCGAGCCAAGGGATCCAGCAAAGCTGACTTCACCAAAGGCCAGGGAGCGGTGCGATCCAGATAAACATGGCCATAGCCCAGGTGGGTAGCCAGGATCGGCACTTTGCTAGCCTGCAGGAGAAACTCCACCCAGCCGGGGCGACCACAGGGGATTACCAGGTCCACGTAGCGGGTTTGCTGCAGCAGCAGTAGCAGCAGCGAGTCCTCTTGGGGATCCGCTGGCCGGTCTTGGGTGGGCAAGGCTTGAATGGCTCCTTCTGGGATCCCGTGTTCGTAAGCTGTTTCTGCCAATAGGGTAACTAGAGCCTGGTGGGTTTTCTGGATGGGGCCGCTGCTGGCCAAGAGCACGCCATTGCCCGTCTTGAGACCCATGCCAATGCCGTTGAGGGCAAACTCGGGGTAGATCTCATAGACCAAAGCCACCACCCCCAAAGGGACGCGGTAGCGGCCAATGAACAGCCCGTTGTCCTGACGGTACCCCCTCTCCAGGCTGCCGATGGGATCCGGCTGTTGGGCCAAGAGAGCAAGCAACTGGGCGGATCGCTGCAGGCGCTCCGGGGTGAGCTTGAGGCCGTTGAGGATCCACTCCGGCACAGTTTGCTCGCGGCAGCTTTCCAGGTCGAGGGTATTGGCCTCTAAGAGGAGATCGGAGCGCTCCAGCAAACGGCGCGAGAGGGCCAGCAGGGCCTGGCGTTTGGTTTCGCCGCTCAAGCGCTGGAGCTGAGGCAGCAAGCGGCGCACCTGGCGCAGGGTGGTGCTGAGGTCAAAAGCTGAACCAAAATCGGTCACTCGCTTCCCTCCTGCCTGGCTGACCGACGACAGACCTGCTCCTGACCACTGCTAACAAGAAATGGCTAGATCCACAAGAGCTGAAACTGGGGATCCCTGGCAACGATCCCAAGCATCTCAAGGCCGACGCAGCAGCAGGATTGCCGTCGCCATCAACAGCGTTAACAACAGGCAAAGAATCAGGAACCAACTGAGCAACTGGGCTTGGCTGGGGAAGAGCACCGCGCTGAGAAACCCCACCCCCAAAGCAACCCCCAGGCTGAGGGTGAGGCCCAAGAGCATGGATCCCTGGAAAGTGCTTTGCCGGCGCAACACCCATTGATGGCCGTTCCAGAACCACATTTTGCGGTAGGGGTAGGAAACCGCCAGTTGCTCAATGTGCAAACGGTCGGGGGTGATGGCGAAAATATGCTGGCAACGGCTGCAGCCAAAAGCCTCGGTCAGGGTAATCAGGCGCAACTGACCTTGGTGGCAACAGGGGCAGGGGTAAATCTTGGCGGGGTCGATGGTCTGAGCCACCCGCAGGGACGATTTCTGCCGAGGCAACTTGCGAGGAGAAGAAAAGGCCACAGCTCCTAGTTGGGGAGAAGTCGGGATCCCTCACATCCTATCTTCAAGAAAGTGGAGTCAAGCTACCCAGAGATGGCGAACGTAGCGCCAGGTCAAGATCTGGTTGAGAACGAGGAAGATGAGAGCCAGAAGCCCATAGCCCAGCTTGAGAACTCTGCTCAGGTGGGGACGAGCCCAGAGGGGAAGAAAGCCCAAATCTGTGTGCTTGGCCCAGTGCACGAGAGCCAGCACGTGTACGACGTGAACCGGCAGGCAGTAGCGAATCATGCTTCGCTGGCCCAGGGGACTCATGCCGGCTACAGCGATGTAGAACATGGCCCAGGCAGCCAAATGGAGCCCCAGCCGCTCCTGCCAGCGCTGGCTCTTGCCGGCCAGGATACTCCACCCATCCAGCAAGCCTGTAACAACTAGGGATCCCAACGTAACAGACACAAACAGTTGGCTGAGAGCATCAGACCACAGGCCAGGATCCTTCACGGGTGCAGAAGGAGAGAGCAAGACTTGCCATCGCTCAGGGGAAAGAACATAGGTAGAAGCTTGGAAAAGGGCTTGGTAATTGGCCTGCACGCCAGTGAAGTAGCGCTGCATTTCCATGTAGAGATCCCAGCGGCCAAAGCGGAGCTGACAGTAGAGGAAAAAGCTCAGCCCGCCCGACAAGGCCAAAACAACGGCGCTGGCTGTCCAAAACCAAGGGCGGGATAGCCGCAGCAGAGGAACCAGCGCCACCGGCAAACCCACAATGCGGGTGGCACTCATCACCAAACCGTGGATCCCGGCCAAAAGTGATGGCCAGAGGGAATCTAAGCCCATTGACCAGTAGAAAAAACCCAACAAGCTGGCCATAAAGAGGGACTCGCTGTAGCCTACTACCAAATAAAAGCTACTTGGATAGACCAAGATAATCAAACTTGCCAAAACTTGCCAAAGCAAGGGGATCCGCCAGCGGCGGTAAAATAGGAAAAGGTAAACCCACATCAGCCAACAAAAGAGCTGAGCAGTGAGATAAAGCCCCAGCTCCGGATCAACTCCTAATAGGCGGCTCATGGCGGCCACCGCCAGCGGATAGCCGGGAAAGAAAGCTGCATTGCTCTGGTCGTAGGCAATCTTGTCAAAGCCCACAAACTGATACCCCCGCTCTACAATGCTCAGGTACCAATAGCTATCGCGCTGGCTCAGGGCTGTAAAAGCAGAAGCATAGCTGCCGCGTTTTGTCCAAAGGTATATCGTTAACACTTGTAGGATAGTCAGCGCTAAGCCCAGCAAAAAAATCCGAGTAGAAAAGCCAACTAAACATTTGCGAATCTGCTGCAACAGAGAACCAGGACGCAAACTCATCAGCTTCACTACCAAGGTTCGATCAAGCCACCCAAAGATGCTGGACGTAGCGCCAGGTGAGGATTTGGTTTAGGGCAAAGAAGACTAAAGCCAAGATCCAGTAGCTCAGCCTTAGGACACTGCCAAGACAGAAACGTACCTGTTGGGGGATGAAGCTGAAATCGGTGTATCTGATCCCATGCAACCAGGCCAGCACCTGCAGGGTGTGAATCGGCAGACAGTAGCGGATCATACTTCTCTGGGCCACAGCACTCATGCCGGCCACGGAAATGGAGAACATAATCCAGGCAGCCAAATGGAGCCCCAGCCGCTCCTGCCAGCGCCGGCTCTTGCCGGCCAGGACACTCCACCCATCCAGCAAACTGGTAACAACTAGGGATCCCAGGGTGAGGGGAACAAACAGTTGACTGAGGGAAATGGCCCATATCCCATCCCCCAAAGCCTCGGAAAAGGAAAACAAGGACTGCCAGTACCCAAGAGAAAAGAGGGGGGCATAAGTACGAGGTTGAATAATAGCCAGGTAATCGAAAGAACTGGGGCCGAAGTAGCGCTGCATTTCCAGGTAGAGATCCCAGCGGCCAAAGCGGAGCTGACAGTAGAGGAAAAAACTCAGCCCGCCCGACAAGGCCAAAACAACGGCGCTGGCTCTCCAAAACCAAGGGTGGGATAGCCGCAGCAGAAGAACCACCGCCACCGGCAAACCCACAATGCGGGTGGCACTCATCGCCAAGCCGTGGATCCCGGCCAAAAGTGATGGCCAGAGGGAATCTAAGCCCATTGACCAGTAGAAAAAACCCAACAAGCTGGCCATAAAGAGGGACTCGCTGTAGCCCACGACAAGGTAAAAGCTGCTGGGATAGACCAAGATGATCAAACTTGCCAGGACTTGCCAAAGCAAGGGGATCTGCCAGAGACGATAAAACAGGAAAAGGTAAATCCACATCAGCCAGCAAAAGAGCTGGGCGATCAGGTAAAGTCCCAACTCAGGCTCAACCCGCAACAAGCGGCTGAGGGCAGCAACGGCCAGAGGGTAGCCGGGAAAGAAGGCCACATTGCTCTGCTCGTAGGCAATCTTGTCGAAGCCCACAAACTGATAGCCCTGCCGCACAATCCCCAAATACCAATGGCTATCCCACTGGGTTAAACCCTTGAAGATGGAAGCATAGTCATCCTCCTGGCTCCAAAGGGAGATTAAGAAGATCTGCAACCCTGTCAAGGCTAAGCTTGGCAGCAGAACCTGGATAGAGAAAGGGGCAAGACGCTGCCGGCTTTGCCGCAACAGATGGCTAAGAGAGAAGCTCATCGCCGGACCTTCGCAGGTGGGGGTGGCACTTTGATCTCTTCTTGGTAATCGTCATCGGAGTTCACCTGCCAGAGATCGTGGCTGCCGGGGCGGAGGACGTTTTCCGCCGCCAATAGGCCCATCAGCAAGCTGTGATCCTGGTTGTTGTACTTAAACGAGCCGTAGCGGCCCACCAGTTGCAGGTTTTCAAACTGGCCAAGATACCTCTGCAAAATGGCTAGATCTTCTTTGTAGCTGCCGGCGTAGATGGGATAGGTGCAGGGTAGGCGCACCACAAAGCCGCCGCGGATCTTCTGGCCTTGCAGCAGGCCAATTTGGCGTAGCTCCTTCTCAGCCAAAGCCAGCAATTGCTCCTCAGGGGCTTGCCACAAGGGATCCCCAAAGTTGCACCAATACTCACAGCACAAGGGGGTTTGTTCCTGGTTGGGGAGCATAGCCGGTGACCAATTGGCAAAGTTGGTTACCCGACCAACCTGCACTGTTGGGTCGTTGATATACAGCCAGTTGTCGGGGAAAAGCTGGGATCCCTCCACGATCAAGTAAACCAAAACCGTGTTGCGAAACTTGAGGTTGCGGGCTGCCTGCAGCACTTCTGGGGGAGGCAGTTCCCGCAGGCTCTGCACCAACACTGTCAGAGGGATCGAAGAGATGACGTGGGAGGGGGAGACCCATGTTTCCCTTCCATCCTGAAGATGGCGCAGTTGCAGCTCGACAATCCGGGATCCCTCCTGCCTAAGGGCGATGACCTCTGTATTTAGCCAAACTTTTTGGCCCTCGGCCAGCAAAAACTCCTGCATTTTTTCGTAGAGCTGGCCGGATCCCAGGCGAGGAAACTGAAATTGGTCGATCAGCGATTTGACGCAGCCGCGGTTCCACCCCAGCGCCTTGCGGATCGCTTGCCCAAGGCTGAGACCTTTGATGCGCTGAGCGGCCCAATCGGCGCTGATTTCGGTACAAGGGATCCCCCACAGCTTTTCCGTGTAGCCTTTGAAGAACATCTGAAAAAGCCGGCTACCAAATTTTCCTTTGACCCAGTCGGCAAAGTTCTGGGGAGCTGGGCGGGGGATGAGTTGGGCCCAGAGGTAGGAAAGGACAATGAGCAGACTTTCCCACCAGCCAACTTTGCGCAGGACTTCCCAAGCTTGGATGGGGTACTGAAAATATTGCTTGCGGTAGTAGATGCGGGTAAGCCGCCGGACAGTCACCTGTTCGGATCCCAAAACCCGGTTCCACAGCTCCAGCACCGCTGGGATCTTGGTAAAAAACCGGTGCGGGCCATAGTCGAGAATGAACCCCTGGTAGCGAATGCTTTTGGCCAGGCCCCCGACCCTGTCTTCTCGTTCCACCACCACCACGGGGAAGCCTAGCTGGGTCAGGCGATAGGCAGCCGCCATGCCCGCCGGCCCCGCCCCTAGGATATAGATGGGATCCCGCACTCCATTCTTCCCCCCCAGCTGCATCCAAGCATTGCCAAGCATTTTAACAGTAGGACGAGAAACTCCCCCTCCAGTGGCCAATCTCCTGCAAAATCTCAGGAAAATGGGTGAAGAAGAGAAAGGTTAAACTGATGGGGCTGCGGCTGGAGGCTGGCCTGTGCTGTTGACCAAGGGCTTTGAGGTAGAAATGTACACCGGCACCGCCGCCGGGGAAGTGGTGGGCCTATCGGATCGCATCTGCCAGGCTTTGCCGGAGTTTGTGCGAGAACCCGATCGGCGCAACGTCGAGTACATCACCCCGCCCCTTCGCCGCTACGAAGACCTGCTCTGTGCCTTGCTTCGGCCTCGCCTGCAACTGCGGCAGTTTTTGCGCCGTCTTGGCCCCTACACCTTGCTGCCGGGGAGCACGCTGGCTTTGGGCGGCAGTGACCACTTCGAGCGCTCGGATCCGGGCAACCCCTACCACGACTACATCGAGCGCACCTACGGCACGCGGGTGGTGACCGCCAGCATCCACATCAATGTCGGTCTGCCGGATACGGAAGCCATTTTTCTCGCCTGTCGCCTATTGCGGGCGGAAGCCCCTCTTTATTTGGCCCTGAGCGCTTCTTCTCCTTTTCTGGACGGCCAGGTAACGGGCTACCATTCCAGCCGTTGGCAGGTGTTTCCCAAAACGCCGGCCCAGGTGCCCTTCTTCCGGGATCACGCCCACTACATCGCCTGGATGCAGGAGCAACTGGCCCTGGGCACGATGCAGAACGTGCGCCACCTCTGGACTTCTGTACGGCCCAACGGCCCGGAGCGGCCCTATCACCTCAACCGAGTGGAGCTGCGCATCTGCGACCTAGTGGCGGATCCGGTGATGATTCTGGCCATCACCGCCCTAGTAGAGGCCCGCCTCTGGCAATTGCTATCTCAGCCGGAGGCGCTGGATCCCTTGGGGGGGCCTTTTACCCCAGCGGAGCTGGAGAGCCTTTGCGAGGCCAACGAGCAGGCTGCTGCTCGAGAATCGCTGCAAGCCCGCTTGCTCGACTGGCGCACTGGCCGCGAACGCTTAGCCCAGGAGTGGATTGAAGAGCTGCTGACCGAAGCCTGGCGCATCGGCCAACCCCAGGGCTTGGGCTGCTTCTTGGCTCCCTTGCAAACCCTGCTCCAGGAAGGCAATGAAGCCCAGCGCTGGCTGAAGCAGGTCAACCAGGGATCCACACCCGCCCAGGTGTACCAACGCGCCATCCAGGAACTGGCCGAACAAGACCGAGAAAGGCAGGAGACCCTCTGCCAACTGGTTGGCTGAGCCTCTGCGCAAGGCCACTTTGACTTAGATTGGCCTAGCCCTGCTTTACCCCTTCCCGTAGGGCTTGCCGAGCCCCACAGCTCCTGCGTCCAAGGTCAGCAGCGAAGCCGGCAGAGGCGGCACCGTCGCCACAATGTAGATGGCCACGATGTAAATGGCAATGAAAAAAAGCATTGGCCCCAGCAGCCCCAAGTCTTCCACCAGAGCTTTGGCAAACCAGTCTTGAATAACTCCAAAAAATCCCAATCGATGGGCTACCCAAAAATAAGAACGGCCACGCCCAAAAGGCCAGCAAGCTTCAGTAGAAGCTGCCGCTTTGCGGGATTTGTTCTGGGTTGGGTGGGGTCTGCCACGGCGGTCGGGAGCATCAGAAAGCTGTTGCTAGATAGGCTAGAGCAGCCAGGCTAGGAAATACCTGACTTGTGCGAAGTAGCTTTCACCCAAAGGTCGTGCCGTTCCATCCCCAAAGATAGCCTTTGGCATCGCTGAACTCAATGTAAATCCTCTTCCTGGGGATCCCCAATTTGTCCTCGATGGTGCTGCAAAAAAACTCGCTTAGGAATCGGGTTTGATCGGCGGAAAACTGCCCAATACTCTTGATCTCTACATAGCAGCAGGGATCGGCGCTGCCGGCAAAGGTCATCGGGATCCCTCCTTCAAAAGCAGTCATTACGTAGGCTTCCGACTTGCCCAACTGCTTAGCCAGAGCAGCAGAGAGGAACTTGAGTAGGTCTGCCACGGTGGCAGGTTCTGGCTGCAGAGAGGTTTGCAACTTGATCAAAGGCATGAGCACTTTTTCTTCCCGACAAGCCTATTTTGGCATTGCGGGTTCGTCTTCTCTGGGATCCGCCTGTGGTAGCGTAGCGAAAGAGCTTCTCTTCACGGGGGCAAACCTCTATGGAGCCGAGCAATCTGGCCAATTCCGCGATGGGCCATCCGCAGGGCCAAACCGGGCCAGGCCCTTGTGCTGTACAAACCGAGGCCGCTCCTGCTCCTGTCGGCCCTTACAGCCAGGGCGTTGTTGCTTCGGGGCCTTTTCTGTTTGCCGCCGGCCAGGTGGGCCTGGATCCCAAAACCGGCAAGTTGGCGGGAGAAGATGTTGCCTCGCAAACTCGGCAGGCGTTGCTGAACCTGAAGGCGGTGCTGGAAGCAGGGGGCACGAGCCTGGCCAATGTGGTGAAGACCACGGTTTTTTTGGCGGATATGAAAGACTTTGCCGCCATGAACGAGGTTTATCGAGAGTTTTTTGCCGCAGACCCGGCGCCGGCCCGCTCTTGCGTGCAGGTGGCTGGCTTGCCCTTGAATGCCTTGGTGGAAATCGAGGCGGTGGCCTGCTATTCCTGACTGACCGGCTCCCAAATACAGCCTTTTCCGGCAACACCGATCTTGGCCTGACAGGGATCCCCCTCGTCAATCAATCTCGGCTGGGGCGATAAGTTTCGTCAGGTGCGGATCCCGGCAAGTCGGGCACCGGGTCGTAGCCCCCCGGATGCCAAGGGTGGCAGCGGCAGAGGCGGCGGATCCCCAGCCAACTGCCTCGGATGGCGCCGTAGCGCCGCACTGCTTCCAGGGTGTACTGGGAGCAGGTGGGGTAGTAGCGGCACGCAGGAGGCAGCCAAGGGGAGATGCCTATCTGGTAGCCCCGAATCAGGGCAACCAAACTGCGAGTCAAGGGATCTGACCGTTCCGCCATAGGCAAGCGTACAAAAAGGCCACTTCCAGGCTAACGGCTGCCCCTGAACAGGGATCCTGCACAGTTCCAGACAAGAGGTTAAGATTGAAAAAGTCAGCACCCAAATAGACATTTCGTAATATTTCTGTTCAGGGATGCTGTGGAGACGGCTTTGCTCCCTGGCAGGGTTGTGAGAGTTTCATCGGGAGTGGGCGTGAGGGTATTCGGGCAGCTACAGCCGGCGCAGCGGCGCAACTTGGGCATTCTCTTCGTGGCCGGGCTGCTCTTTTGGGCCAGTCTGTCTTCGCTGTTGCCCACACTGCCGCTCTACGTCCGGGATGTGGGCGGCACCAGCCAAGAGGTGGGCTTGGTGATGGGGGCCTTCTCGATTGGGCTGCTGGCTTTTCGCCCTTGGTTGGGGCGGCTGGCGGATGGCCATAGTCGCCGGATCGTCTTGCTCATCGGCATGGGCGCGGCGGGGATGGCGCCTTTGGGGTACTGGCTCTGGGATTGGATCCCGTGGATAGCGCTGGTGCGGGCCTTTCACGGGATCAGCATCGCCGCTTTTGCCACCGCCTACGTTACTTTGGTGGCGGATTTTGCCCCGGAAGCAAAACGCGGCGAGATCTTGGGCTACATGAGTTTGGTCAATCCCGTTGGTGTAGCCATCGGCCCTGCTTTGGGCGGCTTTTTGCAGGAGCTGGTTGGTTATGGCCCTCTGTTTCTCTTTGCCGCTCTGCTGGGGTTGGTGGGCTTTCTCTGTACCCAATCGGTTCGCGAGCAGCGCCGTGGGGGTTGGGGATCCCTGCCCCCGGATGGAGCGTTTTGGAGCCTTGTGCTCAACCCCAAGGTGTGCTCTCTCGCTGGGGTCATGCTCTTGGTGGGGCTGGCCTTCGGCACCCAGACTACTTTTGTGGCCCTGTTGATCCAAGAGGTCGGAGTTCCCCTCAATCCCGGTCTTTTTTATACGGCGGTGGCCTTTGCCAGCTTCGGCGTGCGCCTGCTGGCTGGTCGCGCTTCCGATCGCTACGGGCGGGGGCCGTTTATCTCTCTGAGCTTGGCCACCTATGCTCTGGCGATGGGGATCCTGTTGGTTGCCGACAGCGTCGGGGCTTTTCTTGTCGCCGGGATCGTGGTGGGGTCGGGTTTTGGCACCTTGATCCCGCTGATCTCCGCCCTGGTAGCCGATCGCTCTGAGCCGGCGGAGCGGGGGCGTTTGTTCAGCTTGGTGATGTGTGGGTTTGACTTGGGCATTGGGCTGGCGGGGCCGATCCTGGGCACCCTGGCGCTGGGATCCGGCTATCGGGCCATGTTCGGCTATGCGGCCCTTCTGGCATTGGCTTCGCTGGGAGCTTTTCTCTGCTTCTCCAATGGACGACCGGGATCCTCCCTGTGCTTTGCCTTGGGCCTGGAACCGGATCGGTTTCGACAACCTGATTCTCTCCCTTTGGAGCAACCCCATCCGCCCGCTCCCTTGTCAACGGGATCCCGTCCCGCCCTTTAGGCACCCTGATTTTCGTCCCCAAGTCCGATTTGCCCTATCCTAGGCTGGGGTTGCTGTACAAAAAAGAACTCTGGACAGAGGCTATGGGAGCACGGGGTTGGCTTGCCCTGATGGGATCCCTGCTGGTGGGCACCTTAGGGGGATGGATAGAGAGCGCTTGGGGGGTGACGGTGCGCGTGCAATTGGCCGACGCCACCGCCCCTGTGGTGGTGGGCGTTTCTCGCCCCGCCCAACTGACCAACAGCCGCCAAGAGGTGCTGGCCGAGTTGCCGCCCATGCAAGGGTTTCTGGCCCAGCCCGGCCCTCAAGGGGTGCGCCTGCAGGGGGTGGTCAGCCCGGTGTTGTTCATCGAGCCGCCAGCGGGTGGCCTGGTGGCCGTGGATGGCCGCTGGTATTCCGGCAAGGTGCTCTTGACCGGGTATAACAGGGTAATGGCCATCAACTACGTGGATCTAGAAGACTACGTGGCCGGCGTGGTGGAAGCCGAGATGGGATCCCGCTTCTTACCCGAGGCCCTCAAGGCCCAGGCGGTGGCAGCCCGCACCTATGTTCTTCACCACCGCAATTCCCGCGGCTGGTTTGATGTGTTTAGCGACACCCGCTCCCAGGTGTATCGGGGCCTCTCGCAGCGCTCAGCCGCCGCCCTAGCAGCAACACACGCCACCCGCGGCATCGTCATGGTGTATGGGGGGCAATTTGTAAACGCCATGTACAGCGCCAGCGCCGGCAGCCAAACCGTTGGGGTGAGCGGGATCCCTTACCTGAGAAGTCTGCCGGATTTTAGCCCCTATCCCAAGTACGGGCATGGTATTGGCATGAGCCAGTGGGGTGCCCAAGAATTGGCCCGTCAGGGCTGGACCTACCGCCAAATTTT
>NZ_JANSIR010000116.1:11719-14555 GCF_047462155.1 Synechococcus sp. OH2 | reverse complement strand
ACTACCCAGGAGTCAGCTTTGCTCGCTTGCCAGGGTAAACTTCCCCCACTGAAGTCGGGAGCTTAGGGACTCCGTCCCGCTAACGCGAGTGGCAGCGTTAAAATCCGCATCCCCTTCCCAACTACAGACGGGGTTGACACAGCGAAAATGCTTCCCGCTGGCCAAGCCACAAGCAACGGTGGCAGGTCTGTGAGCTGCAGGCAGGCGGCACCACCACAACCCTGGCCCCTACCCTCATTGCCTTGTAGTGCACAAACTGCCGCAACGGGTAGAAGGCCCAACTGTTCAACCGCCGCCGCTCTCTCTGGCTGCGCGGCTGTTGGTTAACTCGTTCACGCTCGCGCCAGCGGGCCGGAGGCCTTGGTTGCATCCAGCTTGGCGGCTTGCGACGCAGATACCTTGAGCTTGCGGGAGATAGTTAGAACTTGAGTCATGCTCCATCATTCGCGCAGGAGCTATCCCCCCTACAGTATACAGTGGGGTATCTTGCGAAGGAGTCGCCACTTTGGCCACCAAAGTTCCAGAGTAGCCTTCCTCCCCGCACTAAAGTCGAGGCCTCCAGCTTTACCCTCTGTGAGGCTCCCATCGAGCTTCCTCTGAGTAGACCCTCGTTTGTCCCCAGTAAGGATTTTCTGGGACGGTAGTTGCCGTGCAAATCTGAACTGTGCTGTTAACTATTGGTTGAGGTTCTCAGCCGTTGCAGGAGGGGGAGAGCTCTCACTGAGCAGAGATCCAGACCAGGTGATCCCCCTTCACCTCTAGCCAGCCTCCGCCAGGGTAGTCGGGGCTGCGGCTGCGGCGGCCTGCTTTCAGGAGCCGCATCCCGGCTTCCACCTGCTCAAAAGTTGGGTGATGGGGCAGCAGCAGCGACAAGAATTGAAACATCACCTGCCGCTGCAAAGCCAGGGGCGCAGCCCGCAAGGGATCCCGCTGCAGCCCCGGCAAAGCGGGCTCGTACACCTGTAACCACAGTTGGGCGGCTTGCGCCACCACCAGCTCATGCTCTGCCTGCAACAGTGTGGCTGCCCGATTCAAAGCCGCTTCCAGTTGCGGGTTAAAGTGCTGCTTGAGATAGGGCATCACCTCTAAGCGAAGGCGGTTGCGGCCATGAGCCAGATCCTGGTTGCTGCGATCCGGCCAGACCGGCAACTGGTATTGTCGGCAGAACTCTTCCGTTTCCCAGCGGGAAAGGCCCAGCAGGGGACGCACCAACCAAGCGGAGGTGGGATCCCGCTCGTCCAAACGCCGTTGCCAATCTAGGCTGACCAGGCCGGCAGCCCCCGTGCCCCGCAGCAGGTTCCACAAAAACGTCTCCGCCCGGTCGCTGGCCGTGTGCCCTGTGGTCACCACCTCGCAACTCCAGGTGCGCGCCCATTTGTTCAGTTGCTGGTAGCGCCAAGCCCTGGCCCCCGCCTCATCCCAGCGGATGGGATCGGCAGTCTCAACGGCGTGGGGCAGGCCCTGCTGTTGCAGCCATCCCTGCAAAAACTTGGCACACTCCGTCTCATCGGCTGACCAACGGTGATCACAGTGCAAAACAAAGATCTGCCAGCCCCAGCGAGGCTGCAAATCCCGCAAGATCTGGAGCAGGGAAAAAGAATCTTGTCCGCCAGAAAAAGCTACCAGCAGCCGCTGGCCGGGGCGAAGCAGTTGCCGCTCGCGAATGGCACACTGAACCCGCAGGTGAAGAGGAGAAAGCCTGGCCACAGTTGGCTATTGCTCGGGGGCAACCCAGACCTCGCGTTCTCCCTGGGATCCCTCAGGCAAGGGCCCGAGTGAGATGGGAGGCCACCGTCTGCACAGCAGCGATGCTCCGCTCGTAGGCCATGCGGGTCGGCCCCAGCAGGGTGACCGCACCCAGGGGCGCCGAGCGGCGGCGATAAACTGAGGCAATGACCGTGCAGTGGTGCAGAGATTCCAGCGGGTTCTCGCTGCCAATGTAGATGATCACGGGAACGTTGTGGGATGGATCCTGCTCTGGAGTGCTAGAGGATGCCTTGTTCCTGGCCGCCGTGGCCGAAAGAGTTGCTTCGCCCGTGGACGGGCTATCTGGCATGGAATAGAGCCCGATCATCCCCTGAAGCTGCTCGGATCCCTTTTCGATCAACTGGGCTACCGCCTGCATCCGCTGGGCCTGGGAAAACTCCGGCTGCCGCATCAGCTCCGTCATGCCCGCGCTGAACACCTGTCCCAGCGAGGGCCGTAGGTAGCGCTGCACTACCGAGCGCAGCAGTTGCTGCAGCCAATGGCTGTAAGCGCGAAACTCCTCATCCAGCTTCAACCAGCTCAGATCCTGCAGCTCGGCAAAAGTCTTGCCCCGCAACTTCAGGGTGAGAAAGTTGCTCAGTAGCTGCAGCTCATCTTCCAGATCCTCGCGCCGATCGTCGGGCCACTCCGGTGGGCTAACCAAGGCCGAATGGGTTTGGTAGGAATCCGTAACCACTAGCACCATCACCCGCCCTGGCCCCACCGGCAGCAACTGCACATGGTGAACGGCTACCACCGGCCCCTGGGGAGGGGTGATGAGAGCGATGCAACCGCTCAAGTGGGCCAAAAGCTGTGCCACCCTCTGCAAGAGGCTATCGAGGTCGTCCCCCAGCTCACGGTTGAGCTGATCCAGCAACTGCTGCAGCGCAGGATGGGGCTCCGGCTGGGGAGCATCGCTCGGGATCTCATCCATGTTGGCGGAGGTCAACAGATCGTTCACATAGACCCGATAGCCAAAGTCAGAAGGGATCCGACCGGCAGAGGTGTGGGGCTGGAACAGCAACCCAACCTGCTCCAAAGTGGCCAAGTCGTTGCGAATGGTAGCCGTGCTGACTCCGAGGTTGTAGGA
>NZ_JANSIR010000116.1:0-11630 GCF_047462155.1 Synechococcus sp. OH2 | reverse complement strand
TTTCTTGCCAAACCAAGAGCTTCCACCTCTTTCCACCTCTGCCGTTGCCCACAGGATCTTCCGTTGTCTGGGAGTCAGTTCGAGTTTCATGGCTGCTCAAAAGAACCCAATCAACACCTGCTAAGGGGAATTAGCCAATGGATCTCAGGTCAACCAAGCTAGGGCTAAATGAGGATCGGATAAAGTTTTACTTCTATTTTTAACTTTATTGTTACTCTTTCATCATGGGTTGCAGGGGCGGAAAGTAGCAACGGCAGAGGTGGAAAGAGGTGGAAGCTCTTGGTTTGGCAAGAAAAGCGAAACACCCTGTAGCCTCTGCAGCCTTTTTTCGCCCAGAGGTGGTACTAAAGTGTTAAGTCAACTCTAGGCTAAGTGAGCCTGCTGCTGTCTGTTCTGTATCGTTTTGTATCTTTCGAGGTTGCTCCATGTACTTGTCCCCCCAGGAGAAAGACAAGCTGTTGATCTACCTGGCCGCCCAGTTAGCTCGGGATCGGCGGCAGCGGGGCCTCAAACTCAATTACCCCGAGGCGGTGGCCTACCTGAGCGCAGCCATCTTGGAGGGGGCGCGGGAAGGGAAAACCGTTGCTCAGTTGATGAGTGAAGGGCTGACGTGGCTGAGCCGAGAGGACGTGATGCCAGGGATCCCGGAGATGATCCCGGAAATTCAAGTAGAGGCAACCTTCCCCGACGGAACCAAGCTGGTGACCCTTCACCACCCCATTCGCTAGCTGCTTTCTAAGGATCTCCCAAAGACCCAGAGACTTCAGGAGGTTGTCCATATGGCTCGCAAATCCAAAGCCACACCTGCTGCCGACCCTGAACCAGCCCCGATCCCGGGAGAGCTGTTGCTGGCAGAGGATCCCATCCAAGCCAATGTCGGGCGGGCCACTGTGACGCTGGAGGTCACCAACCGGGGGGATCGGCCCATTCAGGTGGGATCCCATTTTCACTTTTTCGAGGTCAACCGAGCCCTGGTGTTCGATCGCGCCGCCAGCTTTGGCATGCGCCTCAACATCCCTTCCGGCCAAGCGGTGCGTTTTGAGCCGGGGCAAACCCATCGGGTCACTCTGGTAGCGCTGGGAGGCAAGGGGCTGGTGCATGGCTTCAACCGGCTAACGGAGGGCAGCGTCCGCTCTGCAACGCAAAAGCGGCTGGCTCTGGCCCGATTGCAGGAGTGGATGGGCTAGGTGGCTAAGCGCTATGGACATAACGCCCCCCGAAGCATGCAGCTTTGGGCATCTAGGCTGAGGCTTGGCCATATCCCCATCCCGCCTCAAATTTAGGAGAGTAGGGCTATCCAATTCTTCCTCTAGGATCTGGCCAATGTTAGAGCGTGAGACCGTTTGGTGGATGGGGGTACAGGGCTTGGGGCTGAATCTTTCCGGGTTGGCCCTGTTGGCGGCAGCAGGTGCCACTTTCGGCCCCCTCGGCTGGACCAGTGCGACGGTGGCGGTGATGCTCAAGTTAATTGGAGATAGCCAACTGCTGCGCGCCTACTGGCTTTGGCAAAGTCGGCACCGCCAAGCGGGATCCCAGCCTGTCACCTCAACAGCGGCGCTCCAAAGTCAAGTCTGAAACCGTCTGCCCCTCTGCCAAAGGGGGAGGGAAGGTCAGAGACCTTCATCACACTGGACAAGGCTCTCGGTAATGTTGGAGCCAGCCCGCCGAAAGCCGCTCAGCCTCACCGCAGGTGGGCTACCGTTACGCCCGTACCCCCATCCTGGGGATCCGCCGGGGCAAACCTCTGGACACGCGGGTGATTTTGGAGGTAGGCCTGGACGCCGGCCCGCAGGCGTCCCGTGCCGTGGCCGTGGATGATCCAAACCGGGCCAGGAGGGGCTTGGGCAAAGTGCTGTTCCAGAATCGCCTCGGCATCGGCTACAGTTTTCCCCCTTAGGTCAAGGGTGTTGCGGCTGGTGCGCAGGTTCAGGGGAGCAGTGGTGGGCGGAGGGGAGGGAGGAGCTTTGGGGCGCTGGCGCTGTTTGGCCTGATGTTCATCGATGGGATCCAACTGGCCCCGCGGCACCGTGAACTTGAGGATGCCGCTGCGCACTACATACACATCCCCTTCGACGGCAATCACCTCCCCCGTCTGCCCCAGGCCCCTCAGCCGCACCCGATCCCCCACCTCCGGCACGAACTCAGTCTCAACGGGCGGCGACGGCGGCGAGTAGTGCCCGCGAATCTGCTCCAGCTCAGCAGCGACCTGCTGGGGATTGTCCCCCTGCTGCAACTTGCGGATGGCGGCGGCCACCTCTCGGCGGGCAGCGGCCAAGAGGGCTTGCAGCCCCTGTCGCTGCTGGTACTCCAGTTGCGCCTCTCGCTCAGCCATTTGCCGGCTGCGCTGCTGCATTTGGCGGTACAGGGTTTCCAGCTCTTGGTGCAGGGATCCCACCTGGGCGGCCCGCTCTTCCAACTGGGCCCGTTGCGCCTCCAGCCCCGCGATCACCTTATCCACCTGGCTTTCCCCCTGCAGATGCTGCTGCGCCCGCCGCAGAATCTCCGGCTCCAGGTGCAGCCGCCGGGCAATGGCAAAGGCATTGGAGCGACCAGGGATCCCCCACAGTAGGCGGTAGGTGGGGGCTAGAGTGGCCTCGTCAAACTCCACCGAGGCATTCTCAAAGCCGGGGTGCTGGTACTTGAGGGCCTTCAGCTCGCCGTAGTGGGTGGTGGCCAAGGTAAGCAGGGCCTTTTCCGAGAGATACTCCAATAGCCCAGCCGCCAGGGCCGCACCCTCGCTAGGATCCGTGCCCGCCCCCACCTCGTCCAGCAGAACAAGGGCCGGCGCCGGGTCTGACTGCAAAGCCTGCACGATGCGGCTGATGCGGCGAATGTGCCCGGAAAAAGTGGAGAGGCTTTGCTGCAGCGATTGCTCGTCGCCGATGTCGGCATAGACCCCGTCGAACCAGGGCAGTTGGGGCGGATCCTGGGCAGGCAGGAAGATCCCCGCCTTGGCCATAAGCACCAATAGCCCCAAGGTCTTCAGAGCAACCGTCTTGCCACCGGTGTTGGGGCCGGTGATGACCACGGCGCGGATGGACTCGGAGAGGGTGAAATCAATCGGGATCACCTCCGGGCCCTTGCCTTCCTCGCGAGACTGCCACAGAAGCAAGGGGTGCCTAGCTTGGCGCAGGCGCAATCCTGCCGGGACAAACTGGGGGCGATTGCCCGCCAACCAAAGACTGTAGCGGCCACGGGCCAAGGCCACCTCCAGCCCCACCAGCACCGCCTGCAAATGCTCCAGATCGGTGGCCACGGATCCCACCTGGGCAGAGAGCGCCGCCAAGATTCGCTCTTCCTCCGCCTGGATCTGGGCCTGGGTTTCCCGCAGCCGGTTGCCCAGCTCCACCACAGCGTAGGGCTCCACATAGAGGGTGGCCCCACTGGCAGAGCTGTCGTGGACGATGCCCCGGATCACGTCGCGGTGGGTGGCCTTCACCATCAGCACAAAGCGCCCCTGCCGCTGGCCAATCAACGTGTCCTGCAGCGCCTGGGGGTGCTGGCTCATCACCTGTTGTAGGCGTTCTTGGATCTGGTTGCGGTACTGGCGGTGCTGACGGCGTAGGTCTGCAAGCGCGGGGCTGGCGCTATCTCTCACCTCGCCGTGCTCATCCAGGCAGCGGAAGATCTCCTGCTCTAGCTCAGGATAGGTGCGCAGTGTGCTCACCCACTCCTGCAGGCGGGGCAGGCGCTCGTCAGCATCGATGAGACGGCGAAGGCGGCGAGCAGCCCCCAAGGTTGTGGCAATCTGCACCAGCTCTTCCCCGCTCAGAATGCCCCCCCGTTCGGCCCGTTCCAGGGCTGGCAGCAGGTTGTGGATCCCGTCCAGAGAAACCCCCCCCGGCTGGCTGCAATCCAGCCGGATGGCCTCCTCCGTTTGATCAAGACAGACCTCGCTCTCGGCGCGGCTCCGCCAGGGATCCAGCTCTAGGCAGGCGCGGCGGCCTAGGGGTGTGGCGGCAAAGCTGGCCAAGTGTTGGCAGAGGCGGGGCCACTCCAACAATTCCAAAGTTTCTTGGCGGAGGGAAGGATCAGGCTCAGAACAGATCGGCAGCAGGTGCAAAGGGGTGGGCGTAGGCATTACCGAAGGAAATTAGCAATTCGAGGAAGAACGGAGCTGCAGTCGCTTCATCTCTTGCAAAAACTGCCGCTGGTAGTTGAGAAAGGCGGTGTGCCATTCGCGGAAGCGGCGCTCGCCATCGCGCACCAACATCTGTCGATAGTGCTCGGAGTTGAGTCGGGGCCGGGCTGAGTTCATGGGAATCGAAGACGCTCTGCCCCTATTGTGGCAGGCTGTGGGGCGCCTTTCGTAGTTCCCAACCTGGGGGCAGACGGTGTTGGGAGCGGATCCCATCTGTTCTGGCGGTGAGGAGGAGATTTTGCACTTGCGGCATGGCCAAACTTGGCAGTCGGCCTTGGCATACTCATACTGGAAGAGTCACCGCACCTCCGATACGCAAGTCAAATCCGTGCGCAAACGAGTGACCCTGATTTTTCCTCGCCACTTGGTGAATGTGCCCCTCACCTATCGTCTGGCCAAAGACTTCGATGTAGCCGCCAACATTGTCCGCGCCAGAGTAACCCCCAACGAAGTGGGCACCCTGGTGGTGGAGCTCTCGGGAGATATCGACCAGGTGGAGGCAGGTCTGGAGTGGGTGCAGTCTTTAGGCATTGAGGTGGCCGAGCGGGCCAAAGAAATTCAGATCGACCCAGATTCGTGCGTGGACTGCGGCTTGTGTACAGGCGTTTGCCCCACCGAGGCGCTGAAGATTGCCGCTCCTGACTGGAAACTGGAGTTTCTGCGTAATCGCTGTGTTATGTGCGAACAATGCATCTCTACCTGCCCTGTCGGGGCCATCAGCACGAGTTTATAGCCATAAGGCGAAGAGCCGGCTAAGCCGACAAGTTTATTCGCTATTACAATGCTGTAATGTAACCCCGATGCGGGCTGGATTGGCACAGGCTAATTTGAGGCAACTGGAGATGCTTTCGACCCCAACGCTCATTGGCTTGACCTATGCTGCCCTAGCAGTTCTCTACCTGCTGGTGCTGCCGTTCTTGTTTTTGGTGTACGTGGACAAGCGCTGGAACTACAGCGGTGCCTGGGAAAAGGTGTTGATGTTTTTCCTAGTTTTGTTTTTCTTCCCCGGTATGGTGCTCGTGGCTCCCTTCATGACGTTTCGGCCCAAGCCGCGTTCGCTCTAGAGCCCGCCCTTCTGCAACCTACCAGCTATGCGCAGACGGGATGTTCTCGGCATTGGCCTAGCCCTGCTCTTGGGGGGAGGACTTTTCTACGGGCTGTTGCTTTGGGCCGGCTTGGATACGGGCGCGGCGCAGCAGGTGTCAAGCGTGGTGTTTCTGCTGGGGTGCCTGGGCTGGACTGTGGGCTACCTGAAGCGGGTGTTGAGCAGGGAAATGACCCTGAAGGCCCAGTGGGCCGCTTTTGAGAGGCAGCAAATCCAAGAGAAACTTCACTCCCTCTCCCCAGAGGAGTGGCAGGCCTTACAGGCCGAGCTGGGATCCGAAACCGAAGAGAAAGCTGAGGTTGGTTTGCCCGAGCAAGGCAAGCGCTGAAGCTGCCGGACAAACTGTACCCAAAAATCTGCCGCAAATTGGTGGAGTTTCAGCTACCCGAGCGGCGGGGTCGGCCCAACACTACCTGTATAGCTAGTTACTGTTTCTTCTTGATTGGAAATGCTAGCTTGCGCCCTAGGCAAAGTTGTGAACTGAGGCGAGCCGTTAAGTCGTGCAGGTTTCCCCTTCCCCTTTTGCTCACCTATCTCTGCTCACCGTGACCAAGACCGTTTTGGTGGCTCAGGGTCAGCCTTGGCAGGCCCAGCTCTGGAAGTCGGTGCTGGAGTCTCAGCGCCATGCAGTGGTGCTGGTTTCTCCTCAGGCAGATCTGGTGGAGGTGTCGGCAACTCATCCTCCGGATCTGATGGTGGTGGATATGACGACGGGGCTGTTTAACCCCTATGCCTTTTGTCGAGAGTGTCGGAGCCGGCTTCCGGATATCCCTGTGATTCTCACTCATCACCCCCGTCGCCGCATTGAGCCGGCAGAGCGGCGCTGGGCCATTTACCAGGGGGCAGCCGAGGTGATCCCTGGTTTGGCCGAAGCCGACGACATTCTTCACTCCCTCGAGCAAGTTTACAAGGCAGCCAGGTGGCCTTTTCCCATTGACACGGCAGCTCTTCACGCGGTTCTCGAGCAGGCGGGTTTGCGGCCTGAAAAAGACAGCTCCCTTCCTTCCCCGCCCGTTGCACCAGAAGAACGCCAAGAGCAAACGGCTGCGCCCCCACCGGCAAAGTACCGGTTGATGTATCGGGGCCGTCCCGTCGAGTGAACTGCAAGCGCTCCACACCGCTAACGCGAAGCAGGGAACTGCCTTCGGTGTTTTTCTCCCTCTGGCGGGGCTGGGGATCAGGGCAGCACCAGGGCCAGGGTAGTGCCCTGGGATCCCGTCTCCACCAAACGCAAGTCTCCTCCGTGGGCTTGCAGGATACGCTTGGCGATGTACAGCCCCAGACCTCCTGAGCCGGTCGGGTAGTGCTGGCCGGCAATGTGAATGGGTTGGGCGATGTAGGGCTGGGCCAGATCTTCCAGGGGAGCCGGCAGGCCGGGCCCGTCATCCCGCACCTGGATCTGCCGGGGGCTGACGGTCAGCACCACCGCATGGCGGGCGTAGCGCAAAGCATTGTCCACCAGGTTCACCAGCGCCCGCTCCAGCTCGTCCTCATCGGCGGCGCCCCACCCTTCTCCCTCCACCTGCAGGTCGATCTCCCGCTCTCGAGCCAGGGATCCCATACGTTCGGCCACCCGTCGGGCCAGGGATCCCAGATCACAGGGCTGGGGATGCAGGGCGATCTCGCCCCGCTCTAGGCGGTAGGCCTCCACCATCTTTTGCACCAGGGCCAGGTTGCGCTGGTTCTCCTCCAGCATGCGATTCAGCAGGGCCAGCCGCTCCTGGGGACTCAAGGGGAGCTCCTGCTTGAGAGCACTTAGCAGATGCCCAAAGGCAATGAGAGGAGTTTTTAGATCGTGCACCAAGGTAGCCGTGAAGGCCTCCCGCCGTCTTTGATCGCTTTGGATTTGGCGCAGCAAATGGGCAAAAGCTTGCCGCAGGATCAGAGCCTCTTGGGGATCCCCTGGGCGGAGCAGCAAAGTCCAGCGGTCTGGCTGGTTGATCAAGGTTTCTAGGTGGGCCAGCTCGCGGGCCAGCAACGTCAGGGGCCGCAAGAGCATGGAAGACAAGGCATAGCCTGCCAGCGCCGATAGCACCGCCAGCAGAGGGATCCACAACAGCAGCAGGAGAGATCCCTCGGGACTGAGCTCTGTGCCGGGCAGGATCCACTGCACCGACAGGATGAAAACCAAGTTGGGGACAAAGGAAAGGCTGGCAATCACCAGCGCTACCTGAGTGCGCAGGCTGTGGGGAAAGCGACGGCGCCAGAACTCAAGTAGACGGCGTCTCAAGGGGGAATGGAGAGAGGGCTGAGTTGAATTAGGCCAGGAGCGAGCAAACAAGTCAAGAGGGCTGGCAAAATATAGGGGCTGACTGCAAACTCTACAGCGGGGTTGGTCTGTTGATTTGGGGGGATTTGACACTCCCCCGACTAAAAAAGTCGAAGGGTTCTTACGCAGTCCACAGTTGGACTCGGAAAGGCGCTGTCAAGATGCCCTTAGACGGTTCCTAGAGACAAAGCGTCAAGGTTCCGCTTACTTGTTGACTTACGGCACTGTCCGGGTTTTTCACCGGGGTAGGTGCTGACTTAGGATTACAACATAACATTGGCGAGCGACTCCAGTCGCTCGAAGGCTTTTCCGCCCCGCACTACTCGCGCTAGCGGCGCGGAGCGCTGAGTACGGGGCTACCAAGCTACTCTGCGTGTAGCTCTCGATGAGCCTCCTGGATCGCTCCTTGCACTATGCTCAAAGCAACAGCGACCTGCTAGTTCAAGCTTTCCTCCAGCACCTGCAACTGGTGGTGGTGCCGCTGGGGATCGCGTTGCTGGTGGGCCTGCCCTTGGGTTTTGGCAGCTCCCGCTCGCAGGTGGTTTCCCTCGTGGTGATCAATGCCTTCGGCAGCTTGCGGGTGATCCCCAGCTTGGCGATTTTGTTTTTGGCCATTCCCTACTTTGGCCTTGGCTTTCAGTCGGCGGCGATTGCCCTGACGATCTTGGCCTTGCCCCCCATTTTAATCAGCACGGATGTGGCCTTCCGCAGTCTCGATCCGGCTCTACGCGAAGCTGCTTTGGGAATGGGCATGACGCCGGCGCAGGTGCTACGCCATGTGGAGATCCCCTTGGCGTTGCCGGTAATCTTGGCCGGTGTTAAAACCGCTACTATCGAGGTCATTGCCAGCGCCACGTTGGCGGCCTTTATCGGGGCGGGCGGGCTGGGCAGCTTCATCACGCTGGGGTTTGCCCTCTACGACAACGCCATCCTGTTGGTGGGAGCGATCCCGGTGGCGCTATTGGCCATTGGTGCCGAAATTCTCCTCGGCGCTTTGCAGCGAGCTCTGGAGCCGCCCCAAGCCTAGGGATCCCATGCTGTTTTCCTCTTCTTCTCCAATGCGCCTGCCCTTCCTCACTTCTCGAGCGGTTCCTTTGCAGGTGGCGCTGCTGTTGCCGCTGCTGTTGGCGGTGGCTGGGGGGGCAGGCGGGGTGGGCTATCTCTCCTGGCGGGCTGGCCGGCAGATGGCGCTGCAGTTGGCCGAGCACCTGAAGAGTGAGGTTAACCATCGCACCGAAGAGCACCTCAGGCGCTATCTCCAAGCCCCCCTTCAGATCAATGCCCTCAATCAAGGGGCAGTCCAGTGGGAGCTACTGCCCAATTTGACCGCGCTTCAGCCGCAAGATCTGGAGAGGCTTGAGGCCTATTTTGCCCGCCAGTTGCAGCAGTTTCCCGAGCTGAGCTATATCGGCTTTGTCTCAGCGGAGGGGGGGTTTGTAACCGCCCGCCGCTACACCGGTGGGTCGATCTGGACCTACCACACGCCAGGCCTGAAGCCGGGATCCGTCCAGGGCCGCCAGCGGGATCCGGAAAGCGGGGATCCCACCGGCTTGACGCGGCAGTTGGGCTTTGTGGATTTGCGGCGGCTGTCTTGGTTTCCCGGGATCCTGCAACAGGAAGGGGCCCGCCGTACCTGGGTGGTGAGCAACTTTTTTGTCGAGTTTCCCAATCAGAGGCCGGAGCGGCTGATCCTGGCGGCGCTGCCCTTGGCCGAGGCGGAGGGGCGGGTTTACGGCAGCTGGGTGGCTGCTCTCTCGGCTCAGCAACTGCAGGCTTTTCTGGAGGATCTGCAGGTCAGCTTGGCGTATCCAGGGGTGAGCTGGTTGCTGGATGAAGAGGGCCAGGTGGTGGCCGGCAGGGAGGAGCTGTCTCCCCAGCCGCTGCTGCTGGCTGTGCAAGAGCAGGTGGGATCCTGGGCAACGGCGGCCTCTGAAGGTTTGCTGCGCCTTAGGGTGGACGGGATCCCTTACTGGGTGCAGGTGACGGCCATTCAGGATCAATGGGGGCCGGGCTTTTACTTCGTCTATGGGATCCCGGAGGACGCCCTTTTAGCCCCTGTCTATGCCAGTGCTCGGCAGGCGGCCCTGTTGGGGGGTGGGCTGCTGCTGGGCTTTTTGGCCGCCGGGATCCTCCTCAGCGAAGCCCTCTCTCGTCCGCTGCGCCGCCTTACCCAAATAGCGGAGCAATTTGTGCACACTGAGATCCCGGCCTGGCCCCCTGTGGATCCCGGCCCTATCCAAGAGGTGCAGACCCTGGCCAAGGCTTGGCAGCAGGCGGCCACCAACCAACAAGCTTTGCTGGATCGCCTCTGGCAACAGCAGCAGCAGTACCGCGCTGTGGTGGAGCAGCAGACGGAGCTGATCTGCCGCTTTCAGCCCGATGGGAGAATTACCTACGGCAACCCTGCGCTCTTGCGCTTTTTTGGCTGTTCCCCAGAAGAAGTGTTGGGCCGACCTTGGCGGGATCTGCTCCCGGAAGAAGAGCAAGCCGCGGTGCTGCAGTCCCTTGCGGCTCTGACGCCTGGGCACCCTTACCACCGCAGCGAGCGGGAGTACCCCGGCGAAGATGGCCAATCCCGCTGGGTGAGCTGGGTGGATCAGGGCATTTTCGACAGCCAGGGCCAACTGGTGGAGATCCTGTCGGTGGGGCGGGAGATCACCGAGCAAAAGCGGGCCCAGCAGCAGCTAGAAGCCCTCAACCGCGAGCTGGAAGCCCAGGTGGCGCTGCGTACTGCCAAGCTGCAGCAGGCTTTGCGCTTTGAGGCGGTGCTGCGCTCCCTCAGCGGCCAGATGGTGGCCAGCCTCAAGGAGGGGGAGATCCTGGAAGAGGTGGTCAAGAGTCTGGCCGAGGCCCTCAACCTAACCGGCTGTCATATTTTCTTGACCAGTGCCGATGGATCCTCTTGGATCCCGGCTTGCTCGTTTCCGGAGAAGGCGGATCCCGCCTACCTCAACGATCCCGAGCTGAGGCACCTGCTGCACTTCCCTGCATTTCTCGAGCAGCCTTGGGAAGTCGACTGCTGTTGTCAAAAGGAGCGAGAGGGGCACTGGGTACAGCTTCTGGCTTGCTCCCTTTGGGACAAGCAAGAGCGGCTGGGGCTGTTGCTGTTGGAGCGGCAGCAGGAGTTTTCCGAAGCGGAGAGACAACTGGCCTACCAGGTGGCCAACCTGTCTGCTCTGGCTCTGCGGCAGGCCCGTCTGTATGAGGCGGCCCAGGCCCAGGTGAAGGAATTGGAGCGGCTCAACCTGCTCAAGGACGATTTCTTGAGCACCGTCTCCCACGAGCTGCGCACCCCCATGACCAATGTGCGCATGGCCCTGCAAATGTTGCAAATAGCCCGCGATAACCCCGAGAAGCAGCAGCACTATTTCGCCATCGCCCTCAAGGAATGCAACCGCCAAATTGAGCTCATCAACGACCTGCTGGACATGCAGCGGCTGGCAGCCGAGAAGTATCTGCTCCAACCCGAAGAGATCTTTCTGCCGCGCTATTTGCGGGATCTGGTGGCGGCAGTTCAGCCCCTGGCCCAGGCCAAAAACCAAAGTTTGCAACTGCATCTAGAAGAGGGGATCCCACCCCTTGAGGCGGATCCCACGGCTCTGGGCCGCATCTTGCGCGAGCTGCTGCACAACGCCGTCAAATACACCGCCCCCGCGGGATCCATCCACCTGCAGGTGGCCTGGGAAGGAGAAGGGATCCTCTTTGTCTGCAGCAACAGCAGCGAGATCCCGGAGTCGGAGCTGCCCCGCATCTTTGAGAAGTTCTACCGCATCCCGCAGTCGGATCGCTGGAAGCACGGCGGCACCGGCCTGGGGCTGGCCCTGGTCAAGCAACTGGTGGAGCACATGGGGGGCCAGATCTCCGTCAGCAGCTCGGAAGGATGGACGCATTTTCGCGTTTGGCTGCCTCCCGCCCTGCCGGTGGCAACTGCAAAAAAACTCCGAACTTGAGCATCTAAGAACGGCCAAGGGCTGGCCCAGGGGAAGGCAAGGGCGGGGGGGAAGCGTGCAGAAAGGATCCCCGTAGTTGACCACAGGCGGCGTTGCCATCCAGGCCGCGGGTTTGGCGCACGCTGGCCCGCACGTGGTGCTCTTCAAGCAGCCGGACGAACTCCG